>NZ_CEYNTP010000042.1:0-13339 GCF_982873095.1 Lentiprolixibacter sp.
GGGCGCTAGTGCCTGGTACTGGGGCGGTCTGTACAGCCCATGGAGATGGAACAACTGGTGGGGCGGATGGAACTTCGGCTGGGGCTGGGGCTGGGGCTGGAATAACTGGGGCTGGAACCGCTGGGGCTGGAATGCCTGGAATTGGGGCTGGAGAGATTATTACGGTTATGGTCACCCAATTGGCCGTGGCTATTACAATAATTGGGCATATAACAGAAGCCGGCGAGGTTTTTACAACCGAAATACATTGGCGGCCAATAATTTAAGGGGAAGGTCTAACCTTAGCTCTCGACTGAGCGGGACTTCCCCGAGATACCGCAGCAATAGCGGCCGGTCTAACCTTACACGCAGCAGCGCCATCAACCGCAGCAGGACCTCCAGGAGCAATTTGTCTTCCCGAAGGAGTGTAAGCGCAGACGCTATTGCACGTAACCGGGCCTACCGCAGCAGCAGGAGTACACGAAGCAACTCCTTATACAATAGATCAGCGGCAACGAATCGTTCCTACAGTGGTTCTTCAGCCAGAAGTAATACCTACAGGGGCAGTCGTCCCGGAAACGTTCGCTCTGGCCGTGGCACCTATAGCGGAAGCTCCAGGTCCTATGGTAACCGCTCATCAGGATACAGAAGTTCTGGAAGTCGCTCCTCAGGCTACAGAAGTTCGGGAAGCCGAACCTCGAGATATCGAAGTTCGGGAAGTCGATCTTCATCAAGGAGTTCAGGATACCGCAGTTCAGGTAGCCGCTCTTCATCAAGAAGTTCAGGTTTTAGCAGGAGCTCAGGTGGAAGCTCACGCAGCTCAGGCTACAGCAGGAGTTCCGGAGGCTCAAGTATGAGGAGTTCCGGTGGTTCCAGATCTTCAGGAGGAAGGTCTTCAGGAAGCCGTGGGGGTAGCAGGGGCAGACAGTAATCATCCTATTATTTTTAATCTCATAATATCAAAAAGATGAAAAGGTATTTGAATTTACTGGTGGCTTTGGTATGCATCGGTGCCTCTGCTCAAAACATCAACGACGTATTGCGTTACAGCATGGAAGACCTGCAGGGTACTGCCAGATTCCAGGCCATGGGAGGTGCTTTTGGCGCACTGGGAGGAGACATGTCAGCCATCAACATAAATCCGGCCGGCGTAGCCGTATTCAACAACAGCCTGTTCAGCATAACCGGCGCCAATTTTAACCGGGACAACGAGGCAGGGTATTTCAATTCGGTTACCACAACCGACCAGAGTTTCTGGGACATCAACCAATTGGGTGGTGTTTTTGTATTCCGGAATATCAGCAAAAACCCGGAATGGAAAAAAACGGCACTGGCATTTAACTATGACCTGGTACAAAATTTCGATAATGATATCGTCATCAGGGGGAACAGCCCGCAGGGGATTGACAACTATTTCCTGACAGCGGCACAGGGGGTACCTTTTGGCTCCCTCCTCATTCGGGACGGAGAGTTCATCGAAGAAGCCTACCTGGACATAGGTTCCCGTCTGGGATTCCTGGAGCAGCAGGCTTTTCTGGGCTATTACGGAGGATTAATTGATCCTGTGGATGCCAATGATACAAATACGGATTACGTATCGAACGCCCAGTACAGTTCTGTGAGCCAGGACTACTTACTGAGCACTAATGGCTTCAACAGTAAATTTACCATGGCGCTCGCGACGCAATACCAGGACAATCTCTATTTGGGTGCTTCAATTAATATCCACTCTGTACTTTACGAAGAATACAAGGAATTCAGTGAAAGAGGATACGATCCTGCCTCTCCCATACAGTTTGCGAACTTTGATAATTTCCTGAGAACGGAAGGTACCGGATTCTCATTCAGCCTGGGAGCTATTGCCAAACTAAATGAAAATATCCGTGTGGGTGGTAGTTACCAGTCTCCTACCTGGTACCGTTTAACCGATGATTTTTCCCAGCGGATAAATTCGGATCTGGCCGACAGCGATATTGGTTTTATCGACTTTAATATCATTAACCTGTTTGAGCGCTACACGATAAAGACACCGGGAAAAATAACGGGCAGTATGGCCCTTATCTTTGGAAAAGAAGGGCTGATCAGCTTTGATTACGGATATCAGGACATGTCCCAGGCAGAATTGCGACCGACCTCTGATCCGAGTTTTGCTTCGGAGAACCAGTTGATCGCCAATGAACTGGGAGGGATTTCCTCCTACCGGCTTGGCGGGGAATATCGCATAGACCGGGTAAGCCTTCGTGGAGGGTACCGCTATCAAGAAAGCCCTTTTGCAGATGGAGGAATAAACGATGGTGGCATTGGCGATCTTAAGGCATTTTCAGGCGGGATCGGCTATAATTTTGGGTCCAGCAGGCTTGATGTGGCCTTCAGCAGGAGTGAACAGGAGGTGAACCAGCAATTATTCGATGTTGGCCTTACGACTGCTGCGAATGTGAACCGCACCAATACTAATGTAACCCTGGGTTATACCATAAATTTCTAAGAGAAACACATTAAAAAGAAACCCGGCCAGGAGCCGGGTTTTTTATTATCGTACCAGGGAAAAATGGTTCCTGAGCGTATTGGCTACCAGGACCCCGTCTTCATCCCGTTCATATTCGAGTCGGAACCAGTAATCCGAAGAAGGCATGGGACGCCCGTTAAACGTACCATCCCAACCAACAGTGGTCTCATCAAGTTGTTTGAGTAGTTTCCCATATCGGTCAAAAATAAAGACTACAGGATCGGTCAGTGTTTCTATGCCCAAAATATTCCAGGCATCGTGAATGCCGTCCCCGTTTGGGGTGAAAAATTTGGGGTATCCCACCACAAGAAAGGGAATGGGATTCGTGGTACCGCATCCGTTCTTGTCATTGATGACCAGGGTATTCTGTCCGGGAGGCACATCTTCAAAGACCGGCGAATCCTGGAATTCCCCTCCATTTATCGCGTATTCGTAGCTCCCGTTGCCCTGTACAAAAACTTCAATCGTATTGTTGTCAGAAAGGTCGTCCAGCACATCAATCCGGTCGAGGACCGGGGTACCGTAAAAAGTGATCAGGATATCATCGGTGATGATGCCACCAAAAGTATCATTTATGGTGACAAAATACCGACCTGAATTCGGGCTGGTTACCGTGTAGGTAGTCTCGGCAGGACCAGAAGCAAGCATAGCATCGATTGTCCCGTCATCATCCGTATCCACCTCCCAGGTAACATTAGAAATATTAGGTCCGGCCGGCGAATTCAGTGCACTGAGCACGATATCGGGATCCCCTTCACAAGCCACGATATCAAGTCCCAGGAATTCATCTCGCAAGGTACAATCCAATGCGGTATTCTGGTCGGCATCCACAGAGGTTCCGGTAAAGGTAAGCGTATACGCCTCCGGGTCTCCGTTAAAATTTGTGTTGAAATTGTTGATCAGCAGGTAGTAGATCTCACCTGCCTGTACGTCAATCCATTCGTCATAGGTGTTCAGGTTCCCCGTCAGGGAAGGTGCCCCTATATCACCATTCTCCGGGTTCACCCCGATCCCGGTAAAACGAGTATTGTTCACCTCATAGTTGCAACGTATAGGCTGGGCACTTCCGTTACTTATACTCGCACAGTCTACATCCGGACCGTAGAGGGCAAAATCCCACTCCGCCGTAATAATCCCTCCCGGAGAAGGAAGGGCTTCGATATCAAATCCGATCTGTCCGTCTGTCCCGGCACGAAACACATACCAGGAGGTGTTGTTCTCGATATTCGCAGAACTCACACTTCCCTTTTCCAGACAGCCCGATTGTCGGATAACATCGGGGTCAAAATCATCAATGTCACCGCCGCCATCAGCTAGGCCGGCGATTGGTGCATCTGCACAAACCGGAATGGCGCTCCTGCAGTCCGGTGAATTCTGGGCTTTAACCAGTATCCCACAGAGCAGAAATGCAGTACAACACAGGAATAATCGCATAGGTTTGGGGCTTATGTCGGATTATGAACACTATAATAACTCGGACAAGCCCTGTTTAGTATACCTAAATTTGAAATTTAAGGGGGGATTCGATGAAAGGCACGGCAGGTAAATTCCCGGAATTTTATCTTCTGAGGGAAAAATGGCTGTTGAGAAAACGCGCTTCCACGCGGTGTCCCCGCGGATCCGTATAGGTTAGACGAAACCAGTAATCTGTAGAAGGGAGGTCACGACCGTTGTAGGTGCCATCCCATCCCACACTATTTTGATTGAGCTGGGTAAGCAGTTTCCCATAGCGGTCAAATACCTCTACGACAGGTGATTCCAGCTGGTCAACACCCTCGATATGCCAGTAGTCGTTCGCCCCGTCCCCGTTTGGAGTAAAAAACCTGGGGAATCCCACTACGGTAATGGTCTCGGAAACCGAACCGCAGCCTAAGAGATCCGTAATAGTGACCTGGTGTGCACCTGGCGCTACATTCTCGAAAATATTGGAAGTTTGCAATGGCCCGCCATCCAACTGGAACTGAAAATTCCCTGAGACCCCTGCAACGATCTCCACGGTATTGCTTTCCTGTAGATCGTTAATAATGACTTCTGAAATGGAAGGGGTTTCGGAAACGATTACCTCCACTGTACGGGTAGCTACGCAACTAGCGCCACTTTGATCATTAGTAACGGTAAGGGTGTAGCTGCCAGCTGCAGTAACGCTTAGGGTTGGAGTAGTTTCCCCACTATCCCAGGAATAGCTGAGATGTCCCTGAGGGGTGGTTTCTCCGATAATCACTCCCGTAGTGTCTTCACAAATAAAAACCTCGTCCGGGAAGTTAAGAACGGGCGTTTCCAGCACAGTAAGGCCAAAATTTTGGGAGGTGTCAAAACAAAGGGGATTGTCTTCACTGCTTACCCGGATATAGATTTGTTCGGTACCAGGGCTAAGGGAGTATGCAACAGGCAGGGCGTTAAAACCGGTATCAGCATCGGCCTGGGAAGCGTGGTAAGTCACGCGGTATTGGGAAGGGTCCTGCCCCCCGAGGACTTCTGTTTCTTTAAGGCTTAGGTCTAATGTCTGTACACCGGAACATGTCACAACATCGGTTACCGGGAAGGCATTAGGAGCAGTAGAAAAGGCCACCTGTACATCGCTAATGATATTGCTCATGCTTATGGTGATCACTTCCACACGGTACATGGCCGATACGGTAACATTAAGCGTAGCCGTGGTTTCTCCAGGCAGCAGTGTGTAGCCTGAACCCGTATCCTGGTACCAGGAATAGGAGACAGCATCGGTTGTAGTGGCATCTAGGACAACGGTTTCATTATCGCAGGCCGCTACAGGCGGCCCCAGCAAGTTGTTAATGATGGAACAATCCAGGGCGTCATAGGGATTGGTCTCGAAAATCTGGCCAGAAAACTGGATAGAAAACCCGGAATTGGTGTTACTGAAATTGTTTATCAGCAAATAATAATCTTCTCCAGGCTCCACATAGAGCCAGTCCTCGTAAAGGAAGGTATCGGTATCACCGGTTGGGTCCTCTCCTACCCCCATATAGGACTGCATGTCCTGGTTATCAAAAAAATTACAGCGCACTGGTTCGCCCAGGTTGCCACAATCGTCGGTGCGATATAGGGCGAAGTCCCAATCTTCAGAGGTGTCAAATCCTATATTGAAGCCTAGCTGTCCGGCAGCCCCGGTCCGGAACCTGTACCAGGCAGAATTGGATTCAATGGCACCACTCAGGGTTTGTTCCAGGCATCCGCTTGTAGCCGCCCCGTTGAAATCATCTATACCGTAATCCTGGGTACCCCCGTTCGTAGGGGTATTATTGCAGATAGGGATGGCATTCACGCAATCGGCAGCCACCTGGGCATACAACCCAAAGGTCCCGGCAAGGAAACTGAAGATCAATATGGATACATAACGCGTCATGAGTACACCTAACAGGGGCAGGATATAAAAATAAAATGGGACCCCCGTTAACACTAATTTATGTTGTGTAACCCGCCAAACCAGCCATAAAGTGGCATATAATGTATATCTTTGCTGTTCGTAAATTTGATTTCGAATGAAATTTGACAGCACATTGGAAGCACGTATTGAAGCGATCGGAAATGACCATATTTCCACCGCGGAAGATACCCCAATAAGAGAGGATGCCTTTGAGCTCACTGATGTTGAGAAGATCCAGAAAATCCGTCAGAATGTGTATGAGATCATGCACACCCTAGGTATGGATATGACTGACGACAGCCTTAAGGGCACCCCGGACCGCGTGGCCAAAATGTACGTTAAGGAGTTGTTTGGTGGGCTTCACCCTGAACGCAAGCCGAACTCCTCCCAGTTCAAAAACAAATACAAATACGGTGAAATGCTCGTAGAGAAGAATATTACCCTGTATTCTACCTGCGAACACCACTTGTTGCCCATTGTGGGTAAAGCGCATATCGCCTATATTTCCAATGGAACTGTAGTAGGGCTCTCCAAAATGAACCGTATCGTAGACTACTTTGCAAAGCGACCACAGGTACAGGAAAGACTAAACATACAGATCGTAAGGGAGCTTCAAAAAGTATTGGGAACCAAAGATGTAGCCTGTGTAATCGATGCCAAACACCTTTGCGTGAATTCCCGTGGCATACGCGATGTGGATAGCAGCACGGTAACCGCAGAATACGGAGGTAAATTCAAGGAAGAGAATGTGCGACGGGAATTTCTGGACTACATCAAGCTCGATACCCAATTCTAAACATTAAGGTACACCCAATGGCATTGTACGAAAACCAGCAACTCAAGGTTTACAATTCACTTTCGGGGAAAAAGGAGATATTCACTCCTATAAACAAAGGCCATGTGGGCATGTATGTATGTGGGCCCACTGTATACAGCAATGTACACCTGGGAAATTGCCGCACCTTTATGTCCTTTGACATGATTTTCAGGTACCTCCGCCATTTAGGATACAAGGTGCGCTATGTGCGTAACATTACCGATGCAGGGCATTTGGAAGACGATGCCGGGGAAGGAGAAGATAAAATTGCGAAGAAAGCCCGACTAGAAAAGCTCGAGCCCATGGAAGTAGTACAACGCTACACCGTGGATTTCCACAATATCCTTCAAAAATTCAATTTCCTGCCCCCCAGTATAGAGCCCACGGCAACAGGCCATATCATTGAACAGATCGAGATCATCAAGGAGATCCTGGATAAAGGATTTGCCTACGAAAAAAATGGTTCTGTGTATTTCGATGTAAATACATTCGATGAGGCTTACGAATACGGTAAGCTCAGTGGGAGGAAATTGGAGGACATGATCGCCAATACCCGTGAACTGGCGGCTCAGGATGAAAAAAACAACCCTCAGGACTTTGCCCTCTGGAAACGGGCAGAACCCCAGCACATCATGCGCTGGCCTTCGCCATGGGGTGATGGATTTCCCGGATGGCACCTGGAGTGTACAGCAATGAGCACCAAGTACCTGGGAGATACATTTGATATACACGGCGGTGGAATGGATCTGAAATTTCCCCACCACGAGTGTGAAATTGCCCAGGCCGAAGCCTGTAACGGTCAGTCTCCGGTAAACTACTGGCTACATGCCAATATGCTTACGCTTAATGGAAAGAAAATGGCCAAATCCACGGGGAATAACATTTTACCCAATGAAATATTTACAGGGGATAATAATATCCTCAGTAAACCCTTCTCTCCTGCAGTGGTCAGGTTTTTTATGATGCAGGCGCATTACACCAGCATCCTGGACCTGAGCAATGAAGCCCTGCTCGCTTCTGAAAAGGGCTATCTGCGCCTTATGGAGGCCATGGACCAATTGGCAGGCCTCAAAACCGGGGAGGCCTCCACATTTGACTATCCGGCATGGCGCCAGAAGTGCTATGATGCCATGAACGACGATTTCAATTCTCCAATCCTTATCGCCAATTTGTTTGATGCCGTGAAGCAGATCAACCTGGTAAAAGAAGGAAAAGGCAGTATTACTCCCGAGGACAAGGAACTTCTTTATAGCACCCTGAATGCCTTCGTCTTTGACGTACTGGGACTGGAACGCGCAACAGACCCTGAGCAGGATTCAGGACAGCTGAGCGGAGTGGTGAATTTACTGATCCAGCTGCGAAACGAAGCCCGGGCAAATAAGGATTTTGCTACGTCTGACAAAATACGGGACGAGCTAGCCGAATTGGGGATTCAACTAAAAGACGGGAAAGAAGGTACTACCTTCAGCACCCGCTGATTTGGGTGGGGTGAAACTGCCCTGATCCTGATATTTTACCTATTGTGAAAAAGATACTCATAGCTCCTTTCGTATTCCTGGTGCGGGCCTATCAGGTGCTCATCTCATCCTGGACACCTTCCAGTTGCCGGTATTCCCCAACCTGTTCCCAATACACCATTGAAGCCCTTAAAAAACACGGACTTTGGAAAGGTGGAATTCTGGCCGTAAAGCGCATCTTTAGCTGCCATCCCTGGGGAGGGAGCGGCTATGATCCGGTGCCGTAAATGATCGTTTGGTACCACTGAAATAGAGTCCCCAAGCCCCGTATTTTAACTCATGCGAACTTTTGGAATATCCCAAATACCTCCCTTCCGGTAGTCATCTAATTTCTTATCTTAGTCGAGCAAATCAGCGATCATGTTTTACCTGGGAATTACCTGGAACCCTGACGACACCTTATTTCAACTTGGGTTCCTCCAAATCAAATATTACAACCTGCTCTGGATAGTGGCCTTCGTAGTCGGCTGGTTTATCATGAAGCGGATATTCCTGAATGAAAAGCGATCATTAAACCAATTGGATTCCCTTTTCATTTATACAGTTTTGGCTACCATGTTAGGTGCCCGACTGGGCCATGTATTTTTCTATGACTGGGCCTACTACAAAAACCATTTACTGGAAATTTTACTTCCCATACGCGAACGGGCCGGCTCCTCCCTCTTTGGACTCATAAACGGTTATGAATTCAGCGGGTTTACCGGACTTGCCAGTCATGGTGCTGCCATTGGGATCATTGTAGGGATGTACTTGCTGAGCCGCAAGCACAAAGACTTAAAAATGATGTGGGTCCTTGACCGTATTGTAATTCCGGTAGCTCTGGGGGCTTTTTGTGTGCGACTTGGGAACTTCTTCAATTCTGAAATAAATGGTAAGGTAACGGACGAATCCTTCCTGTTTGCCACGCGTTTTGTAAGGGATTCGGACGACATGCCTGCCGGGAGGGCAATGGCCATTACCAGGGCAGAAACGCCGGATGCCGCCTATGCCGCACTGGAAAACCAGCCCGAGTTCGCCCAATATCTGGAAGCTATCCCTTTCCGGCATCCCGCCCAATTATATGAAGGAGTGCTGTATATCCTGGTCTTTCTTATCCTGTATCGGCTGTACTGGAAAACTGAAAAAAAGAACAAAAGTGGCTACCTCTTTGGACTCTTCCTCGTTTTGCTCTGGACCATCCGTTTCTTTGTGGAATTCGTGAAAAAAAGCCAGGGAGGTTTTGAAGAATCCCTTGGCCTCCTCTCCACAGGACAGTGGCTAAGCCTGCCTTTTATCGCCATTGGGTTATACTTTATGTTTAAACCACAAAAAGCAGCTGCTTAAGACCATGGCCTCAAGAACCCAATATTGGTGCAGTGTAAACAGACTTGGGTATGTAGCAACACTTATATTCCTTTTAGCTCTCTCCTCCTGTAAACAAGAAGCCAAAAAAGCCATTGAAACCGAACCCATTAGTTTTACCAAGGAAGGTGAACTGGAAATACTCCGTTCCGAATCTGATTCCCTGCTCGCCAGACTGGATATCGAAATTGCAGAAACGGATTATGAGATCCAGACCGGGTTGATGTACCGGGAAGAGATGGAGCAACACCAGGGGATGCTCTTTATTTTCCCCGATGTCGCCTACCATTCTTTCTACATGAAGAATACCCTGATCCCACTGGACCTGATATTTATTGACGACCAACTGAAGGTAGTCACTATTAAACCAAATGCCCAGCCCCTGGATGAATCCGGAATTCCTTCAGAAGTCCCAGTACAATATGTTCTGGAAGTCAATGCCGGCCTTTCAGCCACATGGGGACTGGAGACAGGTGATAAAATCGTATACAGCAAGCAGTAAAATCCTCCTGATTCCACTATCAGGATATCTTTTCCAAAATGGGAGTAGCCCACTGGACCATATTCGCAGACAATGATTCGCATAAGGAACGCCTATTTGAGCGCCTTTTAAATTCCACCGATCCCCCAAAGGGATTTGAGGCATTGGAGGGACTACAGGGAGGACTTCTCTCACCCTCTGAAATCGATCGGTATATCGAGGAGGAGGCCCGTCATGACCTTCATATCCTTACCCCTGATCCAGGGCAAGCACTGCAAACCATGAGTAGTGGAGAACGTAAAAAGGCGCTCATGAATCACCTGTTACGGCAATCCCATGGCTTTCTGTTACTGGACAATCCCCTGGACAACCTGGACACAGCTTCCAGGAAAGCCTTGTTGGACCTGGTTCTTAAAATCTCCGAAAACACACATATTATACAGCTGGTCAACCGCCGGGAAGATATGTTTCCACTGGCCTCGTCCTATTATATCTTGCGCAAGGATGAGTTATCGCCATTGGAAGATCCTGACCTGATACTAACCTCTGAAGCCCCACCATTTTCTAAACTAACCGTACCCAAACCCCTTGAGGTTATAGGGATGGATTCTCCATTTTTAGTACAATTGCGGGAGGTGAGCATCTCCTATGGTGAAAAAGCAGTATTGGACAAGGTCTCCTGGGACCTCCAAGCTGGGGAGTACTGGCAATTGAGCGGCCCCAATGGCAGCGGAAAGACCACCTTGCTCTCCCTGATATCCGGGGAAAATCCAAAGGCCTACGGACAAGACATCACCCTTTTCGGTATAAGGAAGGGAAGCGGGGAAAGCGTCTGGGAACTCAAAGAAAAGCTGGGCTACTTTACCCCGGCAATGACGGACAGGTTTCGGGGGTACCACACCCTTGAAAATATGTTGATCTCGGGTCTTCACGATTCTATTGGGCTGTATATCACCCCCACGCCTGCAGAACAGCGTCTTGCACAAGAATGGCTGGCATTCCTTGGAATGGAGCAACTTGGTAAGCAGTATTTCCATGAACTCTCCCAGGGACAGCAACGCCTGATCATGTGCGTAAGGGCCATGATAAAACACCCCCCACTTCTCATCCTGGATGAACCTACTACTGGCCTGGATGATTACCATGCAGCACAGGTTGTCCACCTGGTCAACAAAATGGCGGCAGACAGTCATTGCTGTATCGTTTTCGTATCGCACCGAAACGAACCGGGCCTATGTCCGCAATACACCTTACGCCTTGAACCTGGTGATCAGGGTTCAAAAGCCAAAGTTGTAACTACCCTTTCTAAAGACAGGTAAGAGTTTTCAGCGGCAGTGCAACGAATTTCCTGTTAATAATCAGGTTGTGTTTCTTAATTGTAAAAAATATTTCCTAAATTTTCCTCATCAAAAGCTGCCCTATGCCTTTGAAACTCAAGCATGCCTTAAACCGGGATTACCTTAAGGTGGAAATCCTGGGAAACAGAACGCCCGGAAATGAAGTTGCGGAAAGCAAGGAAATCTGGAAGGCGGTTGCCGACCTGGCAAATAAAGAAAACAAATACAAAGTACTGGCCCTGCTGAAAGTTGAAGGCCGCCTCCCGATAAATTCAGCCTTTGAAATTGCGGAATCTGCAGGTTCCCTGGGATGGAGCCAGAATCATAAACTCGCCGTAGTTGCAGGGAGTGAAGCCGTACTGATGAATATCCGGCTCTCTGAAATGATCATGACCAACCTTGGGTATGAAATGAAATTGTTCGGGAGTACACGTATGGCCAGAAAGTGGTTGTTATCTGACTAGTGCTAAACTTGCAAATAAAATGGAAAAGAAAACCCCGGGTTGATGCCCGGGGTTCTTTTATTATTTATCCTCCAATATTTTCTTTTTGAGGGTATCGAACATTACCGGTGTAGCAATGAACAGTGATGAGTAGGTACCGATCACCACCCCAACGATCATCGCGAACATAAAGCCCCTTAGTGTTTCCCCGCCAAAAATAAAGATAGAGAGAAGTACAACCAAGGTGGTAAGGGAGGTGTTGAGCGTTCTGCTCAAGGTGCTGTTAAGAGCGTTGTTAATATTTGCTCCACCTTTCCAGCCCCGCTCATTCACCATTTCACGGATCCGGTCAAACACCACCACGGTATCGTTCAGGGAGTATCCAATTACAGTAAGGATAGCCGCTATGAAGGCCTGGTCGATTTCCATATTGAAGGGCATGATAGCACTGGTGGCCGAGAAGACCCCTAGTACAAACAACACATCGTGGAATACGGCGACCACAGCCCCAAGTGAATACTGCCATTTTCGGAAACGCAACAGGATGTAGAGGAATACTACTGCCAAGGAACCCACAATGGCCCATACTGCATTCTGCTTTATATCATCGGCAATTGTCGGACCTACCTTTCTGTACTTTAGCACTCCGATCTCCTCATTAGTTCCCCCCGGAATGAAATCCTCATAGGTAGTTCCGTCAGGTAAATATTTCTGTAAAGAGGTGTACAATGTATTTAGGATCTCGTCATCCACTTCTGTTCCCTGTACATCGACCTTATATTTCGTACTAACCATGATCTGGTTAGCATCCCCAAAGGTTTTGGCACTGGCACTTCCGAATATTTCGGTAAGTTCATTGGTGATTTCGGTGGGGTTAACCGGATCCACAAAACGAACCTGGTAGTTACGTCCCCCAACAAAGTCAACACCCTGGTCGAGACCTCGGGTGGTCAGTGAGAAAATTCCAAGGGCGACGAAAATGAAGGAAAGAACGTACGCCACTTTGCGTTTACTAAGGAATCGGATATCCAGATTGGTGAACAGGTTCTTTGTGATGGCCGTGGAAAAATCAAGTGTACGGCCTTTCCCTGAAATGTACCAGTCAACCAACAAGCGGGTAATGAAGATCGCAGTAAACAGGGACGTCAGGATACCTATGATCAGGGTAGTCGCAAAACCTTTGATGGGTCCGGATCCAAAGACTAACAGGATGATTGCCGTAAGACCTGTGGTAATGTTGGCATCCAGAATAGAAGAGAGGGCATTTGCAAACCCGTCAGCAACAGCCTGCCCTTTACCCTTTCCTTTGGCAATTTCTTCTTTGATGCGCTCAAAGATCAGTACGTTGGCGTCCACAGACATACCAATGGTCAATACAATACCGGCAATACCCGGCAGCGTAAGCACTGCACCCAGGCTGGCGAGTACGCCAAATATGAGGACAATGTTAAATATCAGGGCGATATCTGCGAAAATCCCGGCCTTGCCATAATAAAAGATCATCCATATCAGTACAAAGATCATTGCAATGAT
>NZ_CEYNTP010000042.1:13349-14529 GCF_982873095.1 Lentiprolixibacter sp.
TCAATAGCCTCCTGACCCAGTGATGGTCCAACTACAAAGGAATCGATGATCTCCGCAGAAGCAGGCAGCTTACCTGCCCGCAGGACATTGGCAATATCCTTGGTTTCGTTAATGGTAAAGGTTCCGGTAATCTCCGAACTTCCCCCGGAGATCCCACCAACGGTAGTAACACCAGGAGCGGTGTATACCTTGTTGTCCAAAACAATGGCAATCCCTGTATTGTTCAGGTTAGCCTCGTTTGTGAGCTTCTCCCACTCCTTGGCACCTTTTACATTCATGTCCATTCCAACAGCGGGACGGTTGAACTGGTCAAACTGGTCACGCGCATCGCTAACCACATCCCCACTTATCCTTGGGACATTGTCCCGATTGGATTTCAGGGCGAACAGTGCAGCTACTTCAGATCCTTTGGAAGGACGTTCCCACAGGAACTTTGTAAACTGAATTTCCGCGGGAAGTAACCTGCGTATTTCAGGCATACGCAGCCAGCCCCCGATCTCTGCAGTATCTTTGATTGCAGCTATTCCAACTGCAAATCCTGGTCCGCTGAGCTGTAATTTTTCAAAAAGCGGATTGCGCTCCGTGGCGAGGTCCAGGGAATCCTGTGCTACGTCTGATAAGAGGGAGTCGATCTCCGATTCCTCTTTAACAATATCCTCTTCTGAGGGAGCTACGATGTCCTTGAGCCTGTCGTTGGCCTGGATAAAGAAATTGATCAGGCTCTGGTTACCGGGTTCATAGGTTTCCCAGAATTCGAGCTGGGCTGTACTGGACAGCAGGTCACGTGCCCTTGCGATATCCCGTGCCCCGGGAAGTTCTACCACTATCCGGCCCGAATTTCCTTCTCGCTGGATATTGGGTTGGGTGACCCCAAAACCGTCGATCCGTTCACGTAGTACCTCAAATGCAGAAACCACAGATTCATCGATCTTCCTCCTGATAATGGGTTTTACCTCATCATCGCTCATCTGGAAGTTGATCTCATCACTAAGTCCCTTGTTGGCGAAAATATCCGGGTCCGCCAGTCGGGCATCCCCTTTTATATTCTCAAAGGCGTCAAAAAACAGGTTCAGATAGGTATCGTCACTATTCTTTGAAGCAACATCCGCATCGGCCAGGGCTTTGTTAAAGATGGGATTCTTGGTGTTCGCTGCAAGGCCCTTAAGAATGTCTTTTACCG
>NZ_CEYNTP010000043.1:0-10357 GCF_982873095.1 Lentiprolixibacter sp.
TATCGAAGTCAAATGTTCCCTCGATCTCGAGCACTTTCCCGAGAATGTTGATCCCGTCTTGTCCGTCCAGACCGTCCAGTCCATCAAAACCGGGAGGCCCGGGAGGTCCTGCAGGTCCTTCACAGGAGATAAAAAATACGCTTGTCAGTACTGCCAGTAAAAAGGTAACTCTTTTCATAATGTAAGGGTTTAGAATAGTAATATACAGTTCCGGGATGTCTCAGACCCGTGCAATTTCGATTAAAAAATCAAAAAGCGTTCCAAAATTGAAAAACTGCTGTAAAAAAGCTGTAAATATTCCGATTGTGGCAAATTTCAATTCCTTATATTTTTCTATTTTTAGGGCAAACCAAGCAAACTAAAATTATGTTCCGACAAGAGCGGGTGGTAATTGATAATATTGAGCCGCAACTCAGTTGCGGCAATTTCTTTATTAAACGGGTTGCAGGGGAAAAAGTAGTAGTAAAAGCGGATGTATTGGGAGACGGGCATGACCTCATTCAGGCTGAACTCCTGGTAAAACACGAAAGTGCAAAGCGAAATACTGCTATCCGTATGCAGGACCTGGGGAATGATGTCTACACTGCCGAATTTCGTACAGATAAACAGGGTTTTTATTCCTACTGGGTGACCGGATGGGTGGATTACGCCCTGAACTGGCAGCACGGAATCAAGGCCAAGATCGCTGACGGGCAAGTGGTGCGAAGTGAGCTTTTGGACGGGCTACAGTACCTGGAACACCTCAGCAAAAAAGTAAAGAAAGAGGAAAAAGACTATATCTCAGACCTAATTGACAAGTTTAAGGACGAGAAGACATATGAAGCGGCTATAGCAGCAGCAGGATCTGATAAGCTGCATAAATTCTTCCTGACGCACCCTCAACGCATCCTGCTCAACAAAAGCAAGGAACTCCGCGTGTATGTAGATCGGAAGCGGGCCAATTTCAGTACCTGGTACGAATTTTTCCCAAGGTCAACTGCAAAAGAACCTGGCAAACACGGCACTTTTAAGGATAGTGAGCGGCTCCTGCCGCGTATACAGAAAATGGGTTTTGATACCATTTACCTCCCACCGATCCACCCTATTGGAGAGGTGAACAGGAAAGGAAAGAACAATACCACAAATGCGAAGGAAGGAGACAGCGGGGTACCCTGGGCAATCGGTTCCAGACATGGGGGGCACCGTGAGATCCATCCGGAACTGGGTACCGAGGCCGACTTCAAGCGCTTTATTAAAAAGTCCAACCAAATGGGGATGGAAGTAGCCATGGACCTGGCGTTTCAGGCAGCACCCGATCACCCTTACATCGGCAGCCACCCGGAATGGTTCCGCAAACGCCCTGACGGGACCATGCAGTATGCCGAAAACCCCCCGAAAAAATACCAGGATATCGTCAATTTCCATTTTGAAAGCAAGGCATACAAAGAACTCTGGCAGGAATTGCTGGAAGTAACCCTGAAATGGGTCAGCTTCGGTGTAACGATTTTCCGTGTGGACAACCCGCACACCAAACCCTATTATTTCTGGCACTGGCTGATTGATGAAGTCAAAAAGCAGCATCCAGACATACTTTTCCTCGCAGAGGCCTTTTCCCGTCCAAAAGTTATGCAGCAGCTGGCCAAACAGGGGTTCAGCCAGTCCTACACCTATTTCACCTGGCGGGTACAGAAACACGAAATCATCTCCTACCTGGTAGAACTGACCGAAACAGAAATGAAGGAGTATTACCGGCCGAATTTCTGGCCCAATACCCCGGACATCAACCCCTACCACCTGCAGGGCGCCAACGATGCCATGCACCTTGCCCGGTATGCGCTGGCCGCTACCCTGAGCGGGAATATAGGGATCTACGGTCCGGTATTCGAATATATGGTTACCGATGCCATCCCCGGTAAGGAAGAATACCTGAATTCAGAAAAATATGAAATCCGGCACTGGGACTGGGATGCGGAAAATAAAATTACACACCTTATTTCAAAGATCAATCACATACGCAGGGAGCATCCCGCCCTGCAACAAACGAATAACCTGCGATTTTGCCACATAGAAAACGACCATCTGATCGCTTTTCACAAGTGGAATGAAGATCGGACGGATGAATTGCTTGTCGTAGTGAATATTGATCCCTACTACACCCAGACCGGATTTGTACAAATGCCCCTTGACGCGCTGGGGATAGCAGCAGGCCACGAAGTACATGTGCATGATCTCATTACGGATAATGGATATATCTGGCGGGACGAATGGAACTACGTGGAATTGCATCCCGCGCTGCCATTTCATATCTTTCAAATAAATAAGTAGCATGGGTAAGAAAAAAGAGGAAAGCATACCCCAAAGTCCTTATTCCTTTGATGTAACCTGGGAAGAACTCCTTGAACACAAAGGTTTTCTGAAAGTGTTCCTTTCTGAGGTCCTGGAAGACTATGTCATCAAACAGCGCTGGTATGGTGGCAAATCGAGTACGCTTAAGTACATCGAATTGCAGGAGTATTTCCGGATCCAGCAGAAAGGGGAGGTCTACTACGGTTTGCTGCTGGAAGTTAATTTTAAAGAGGCCTTTTACCACCATTACTTTTTGCCCATCGCCTTTGTTTCTGACGAGAGTTTCGCGGAAAAGGACCGTATCTTACCCCTTTCCATAAAGGGACAGGATGGTTTTATTATCGACGCCATTAACCTGGAGGCATTCCGGAAACTCGTATTCGAAAGAATAATGACGGCGGTACCTAATGATACCACACGGGTGCGCTATCACAAAAGCGAATTTTTCACACATACCGAGTACCAATCTTCCCGCTTTATGGGAATGGAACAGAGCAATACATCAGTTATCCTCAATGATAGCTCTGTAATCAAATTTTTCCGGAGGATCTATGCCGACAAGAACCCGGACTATGAAATGAGTCGTTTTCTTTCGGAACGTAAAGGCTTTAAAAATACACCAGCGTATCAGGGTAGTATCAACATAATTGATACTGACGGGGCCAATATAACCATTGCCTTGATGCAGGAGCTTGTCCCCAATCAGGGGGATGCCTGGGAGTACTTTTTAAAGGAGATCAATCTTATTTTCAGCAACCTGGAGTACAAGAATATCATAGTTGGCAACCTGCCACAGATCGACCTCTTCAAATCCCTGCCCCTTAAGGATGTGCCCCATGAGATCATTGACTGGGCCGGGCTTAACGTGTTCCTGAAAATACAAGGTTTGGCCCAACGCACGGCCGAAATGCATATTGCCCTGGGTTCGGAATTTGAAGATACCGCCTTCACGCCTACTCGCTTTAATGGCGATTATGAGGTATGGCTGAAAAACCGGCTGTTGTACCAGTTCCAGAACCGACTCAATACCGTGGAGAATAACCTGCATAAATTGGAAGGGCTCACCCTGGATCTGGCAAAACAATTCCTCGAACGCAAGAATTATATCCGGAAACGCTTTGTGAAGTTCGACTGGACCAAACTCAAAGGGGAACGACTCCGGGTACACGGGGATTACCACCTGGGACAGGTTCTGGTCAAGGACGGGGATTTCTATCTCCTCGATTTCGAAGGGGAACCGGAAAGCACCATACGGGACCGCAAGGTAAAACAACCTCCTCTCAAGGATGTGGCCGGTATGTTCCGCTCTTTTCATTACGCTATCTACGCCACGATTTTCAACAAGGGGGAGAAGTACCCCTACAGCCAGGAAGATCTGTATTTGGCCGGGGAAATCCTGTACCGCTACTTTATCGGCGTATTTCTGGATACCTATGTTAAATTGATACAGGAAAACAATATTAACATCGGATATAGCCAGGAGCGGGAATTTCTCCTTAAGTACTGTATGCTGGAGAAGGCAGTATATGAACTGGGTTATGAAATGAATTCCAGGCCGCTTTGGGCGGTAATCCCGCTGGAGGGGATAATGGGTATAATTAATGAAAGCTAACCAAATAGATACTTATGAATAAGGTGGTTTCCCACAGTTTGTTTACTGATTTTGACATTAATCTCTTTAAAGCGGGGAAGCACTTTCGGCTTTACGAAAAGTTAGGAGCCCACCCTCTGGAACTCAATGGGGTAAAAGGCACATATTTCGCCGTTTGGGCGCCTTCAGCGAGGTCGGTTTCAGTGATCGGAGATTTTAATTATTGGCTCGAGGGAGAACATAAGCTCAATGTGCGATGGGATGCCAGTGGAATCTGGGAAGGTTTTATTCCGGGAGTAACTCACGGGGCCCTCTATAAATACAAGATCCACTCTCACAACCACGGGGTAGTGACAGAAAAGGCCGATCCCTTTGCCCGTTTTTGTGAACATCCACCAAACACGGCTTCAGTGGTTTGGCAGGCCGATTATGCCTGGAAAGACAAGGAATGGATGGGGTATCGCAGGGAAAAGAACGGACTGGACAGGCCCTTTGCTGTATATGAGGTTCATCTGGGTTCCTGGAGGAGGAAAGAAGGCAACAAATTTCTTTCGTACAAGGAACTGGCAGAAGAATTGGTTGCCTATGTAAAAGAAATGGGCTTTACCCATGTGGAATTTATGCCTGTGATGGAATTTCCCTTTGATCCGTCCTGGGGCTACCAGCTTACGGGTTATTTTGCCCCTACCTCACGTTTCGGGACCCCGGAAGACTTTAAGTTTTTGGTAGACACCCTGCACCAGAACGATATCGGGGTAATACTGGATTGGGTACCTTCGCATTTTCCTGAAGACAGCCATGCACTGGGATTTTTTGACGGGTCTCACCTCTACGAACACCCGGATCGCCGGAAGGGCTACCATCCGGATTGGAAGAGCCTCATTTTTAATTACGGACGGAATGAAGTCCGGGCGTTTCTGATCAGCAACGCCATGTTCTGGCTGGAGCACTACCATGCTGATGGCTTGCGGGTAGATGCGGTAGCCTCCATGCTATACCTGGACTATTCAAGGGAAGAGGGGGAATGGGAACCCAATATTTATGGAAATAATGAAAACCTGGAGGCCATCTCCTTCCTCAAGGAACTCAACGAAACCGTGTATTCCAATTTCGATGGGATCCAGACCATCGCTGAGGACAGTACTTCTTTTTCAATGGTTACCCGTCCTGTTAGTATCGGGGGATTGGGCTTTGGAATGAAATGGATGATGGGCTGGATGCACGACACCCTGGAATATTTCAAAAAAGAACCCATTTACAGGAGGCACCACCAGAACGACCTTACGTTTAGTATGACCTATGCCTTTACCGAAAACTTTATGCTGCCCTTTTCCCATGACGAAGTGGTATACGGGAAACAATCGCTCCTATACCGCATGCCGGGAGATGAATGGCAGCGGTTTGCCAATCTGAGGCTGCTCTTTGGTTATATGTACACCCATCCCGGGACAAATTTGCTCTTTATGGGGGCAGAATTCGGGCAATCTTCTGAATGGAATTTTCAGGAAAGCCTGGACTGGCACCTGCTGCAGTATGATTTCCATTCGGGCATTCAGAAAATGGTCAAGGAACTCAACCGCATTTATAAAAGTTATCCCGCCCTCTATGAAAAACAGTTTAGCCCCGAAGGCTTTCACTGGATCGATTACGGGGATGCTCAAAATTCAGTGTTGTGCTATATAAGAAAAGGGCATGAAAAAAAGAACGACCTGATCGTGGTATGCAATTTCACCCCGGTCCCCCGCGAAGACTATCGCATAGGAGTTCCCGTTACAAGGGCCCTCAAGGAGGTGTTCAACAGTGATGCCATTGAATATGGAGGAAGTGGAATGGCGAATAAGACATTGAAGATATCCAAAAAACCCTCCCACGGGTACAAGCAATCCGTTACCTTAACGCTGCCACCTCTGTCTGTGCTGATCTTGCAATAGAGAAAAGGGCGCAATCGTTGTAGTGGATAAATCTTGTTCAAATCATTTTAGTATTAGGCATTTATATCTTTCTTTTGTGCGTTTGTAAACGACCACATCCATGATTACCAATACGGAAATAGAATATAAAGGGAATCTCTATCCCCAGCAGATTGTTGATTTTAAACAGGAAACGGATAAATTCTATTTTACCACAGCAAATGGCGTCATCCTGGAGATTACCATTCTGCGAAACAGTGCGATCCGGTTCCGATATGCAACCGATTATCGGTTCCAGCCGGATTTTTCCTATGCCATCAGCCCTAATGCCAGCAGGGGGTTTAACCAGTTGGAATCTGAAGAGACCTCTACGGAATATCTTATCCGCACCTCCAAACTACAGGTCCTGGTTGATAAGAAAAGCCTTAGGGTCCAAATATCCGACCTAGAAGGCAATATCATTAACGAAGACGAATCCGGATTTCACTGGGAAGAAAACCATCAATACGGCGGAGACAACGTAAAAATGAGCAAGATCACCCAGGCAGGGGAGAGTTTTTACGGGATGGGCGACAAGGCGACCCACTCTAACTTAAAAGGTAGGCGAGTGAGTAATTGGGTGACAGACCAGTACGCCTACGCCAAAGAACAAGATCCGCTGTACAAGGCTATTCCCTTTTACATTGGCCTTCATAACGATATCGCATACGGGATCTTTTTCGACAACACTTTCCACACCCATTTTGATTTTTC
Source organism: Lentiprolixibacter sp. (assembly GCF_982873095.1). Taxonomy (NCBI): domain Bacteria; kingdom Pseudomonadati; phylum Bacteroidota; class Flavobacteriia; order Flavobacteriales; family Flavobacteriaceae; genus Lentiprolixibacter; species Lentiprolixibacter sp. The sequence goes on from NZ_CEYNTP010000043.1 coordinate 6,580, forward strand.
CCATGAAAAGAGACACGTTACCAGCTTTTGGGCAGATGGTGGGGAGATGAATTACTACTTTTTTTACGGCCCGGATATGTCACGCGTTGTAAGGTCCTACACCGACCTTACCGGTACGCCTGAATTGCCGCCGATGTGGGCCACGGGATTTCACCAGTCCAAATGGAGTTATTTCCCGGAACGACAGGTAAAGAAGCTCGCAAAAAAATTCCGGGATTTGAAAATTCCCTGTGATGCCATCTACCTGGATATAGACTATATGGATGGTTTCCGATGTTTTACATGGGACAAGAAGAAGTTTCCCGATCCCAAACGTATGGTGTCAGAACTTTATGAAGATGGATTTAAAACCGTGGTCATGATCGATCCGGGTATCAAGGTAGACCGTGATTATTGGGTATACAAGGAAGGACTGGAAAAGGACTATTTCTGCAAGCGAGCCGACGGACCTCTCATGCAGGGGAAGGTATGGCCAGGGGAATGTCATTTCCCGGATTTTACCAAGCCGGAAGTACGGGAATGGTGGGCAGAACTATATAAAGACTTCATTCTCGAATCCGGGGTTCACGCCGTATGGAACGATATGAATGAACCCGCAGTCATGGAAGTTCCGGGAAAGACGGCTCCGCTGGACACCCGTCATGATTTTGACGGGCACCCCTGCAGCCACAGGAAAGCCCACAATGTTTATGGAACACAAATGGTCAGGGCAACCTACGAGGGTGTTAAAAAATATGTTTTTCCGAAACGTCCTTTTGTGATCACCAGGGCGGCTTATGCAGGTGCTCAGCGGTATTCCAGCACCTGGACTGGTGACAACGTAGCCACATGGGAGCACCTCTGGATTGCCAATGTCCAGGTACAGCGCATGTGCCTAAGTGGAATGTCATTTGTAGGATCGGATATCGGGGGCTTTGCGGAGCAACCCAGTGGGGAGCTCTTTGCCCGCTGGATTCAGCTTGGGGTGTTCCATCCCTTCTGCAGGGTCCATTCCAGTGGTGACCACGGGGATCAGGAACCCTGGTCATTCGATACGGAGGTCACCAATATTGTAAGGAAATACATTGAACTGCGCTACCAGTTACTTCCCTATCTGTACACTATGTTCTGGCGGTACTGCAAGGATAATGTCCCCATGCTGAAGTCACTGGTGTATCTTGATCAGGAAGATTCCCAAACCCATTTCCGTACAGACGAATTCATTTTCGGGGAACACATCCTGGTCTGCCCGGTACAGGAACCCAATGCCAAAGGCCGCAGAATGTACATCCCGAGGGGAAAATGGTACAACTACTGGACTGAGGAACTACAGGAAGGGGGTGCCGAAAAGTGGGTAGAGGCAGATATAGACAGGATCCCGCTTTTTGTAAAGGAAGGGGCCATTATACCAAAATATCCCGTGCAGCAGTACGTAGGGGAGAAGGTCATCGAGGAGCTCACCCTGGATATTTACTACAAGGCCGGGGTGGAGAACTCTACCGTTTATGAAGATGCGCAGGAAGGCTATGACTACACAAAAGGCTACTACAGCCTGAGGAATTTCAAATTAAATGGCAAGGAGAACGAACTGATCATTCAGCAGTTTAAAGGCGGTACGTACATCACCCCTTATGAGCATTTCCGGATCAACATTATCGGCCTTCCATTTAAAATTAAAGCCATTGAGGTAGACAATGTGATGGTTCCCTTAACTGAGGTCAAACCCAATGGCGACAACACCATCATGGTAAGCAAGGATTTTACGGAACTGCATATCATTGGTGCTTAAAAATTCGTAATTTGGAAAGATAAAATCGCATCCTATGAATACCAGAAGATTTTTACTGATAGCCCTTATATTTATTGGGGTTGCTGCCTGTAAAACCAATCCGTTTACCGGAAAAAAGACCCTTAATTTTTATCCCAACACTCAGATCTTTCCCATGGCCTTTGCGCAGTACGATAAATTCCTGAGCGAGAACAGTGTGCTGGATGAGACCAATGATGCCCGAATGATCTCCAGGGTGGGCCAGCGCATAGCCACTGCCGCAGAACGCTGGCTGGATGCCAATGGATATCCCGGATACCTAAATGATTATCGCTGGGACTATAAACTGGTCCAGGATGATTTGGTGAATGCCTGGTGTATGCCGGGAGGAAAGATCGTGTTTTATACCGGCATCTTGCCCATATGTGCCGGGGAAACAGGAGTAGCCGTAGTTATGGGGCATGAAGTAGCACACGCGCTGGCAGACCATGGCGCACAGCGTATGAGTGCAGGCACCCTTCAGCAACTGGGAGCAGTCGCTGGTAATGTGGCCATAAATGACCCCCAGAAAAGGAACGTCTTTAATCAGGCGTACGGCATTGGCACTACTGTAGGGGGCATGTTGCCTTTTAGCCGCAGTCATGAAACAGAAGCAGACAGGATAGGATTACAGATAATGGCCATTGCAGGATATAATCCGGATGAAGCCGCAGAGCTCTGGAAGCGTATGAAAGCAAAATCAGGAGGGAATGCCCCACCTGAGTTCCTTAGTACGCACCCATCAAACGACACCCGTATTGCCAACCTTACCAAATGGGCCCCACAGGCCAAGGCAGAAGCCCGAAAATATGGGGTGACTACCTTTCAGTAAGCGCATTTCAGGATAAATACCGTATATTGAGAACCGTTCTAACAGGACGGTTTTTTTATTGTATGACGCGATCTTACGCCATAAAAGGAAGTAAAAGACTGCTCAACGCTTGGGCATTTTACGACTGGGCCAATTCTGTGTACAGCCTGGTTATTGCCTCGGCCGTTTTCCCATTGTTTTACGGGGCCATGTTCCGGGCAGCGGGGATAGAAAAAGTAGCAGTTTTTGGAGGGGAGATAGCACGGGCCCCCCTTATCAGCTACACTACCTCAATAGCATTCCTGTTCATCGCCATTATTACACCATTTCTTTCCGGAATAGCGGACTACATGGGGAACAAAAAGGTTTTTATGAAATTCTTCTGTTACCTTGGGGCGGTTTCCTGCATGGGCTTGTACTGGTTTTCGCTGGAAAATATTTACCTGGGGCTGGTTTGCTTTTTTTTCGGGCTGGTAGGTTTCTGGGTAAGTTTTGCCCTGAACAATTCCTACCTGCCGGATATCGCCTTTCCGGAACAACAGGACGGTATTAGCGCCAAAGGTTATTCCATGGGTTACGTGGGCAGTGTTTTATTGCTGTTGTTTAATCTGGCTATGATAATGAATCCTGGCACCTTTGGTATCGAGGCCAGTGGGGGAGAAGTGGCTGAAGTAAAAGCCATGCGCATATCTTTCGTTTCGGTTGGTCTTTGGTGGATCCTGTTCAGTCAGTATACATTTTATCATTTGCCCAAAGGGAACAAACGACAGGGAGAACGTAGCCATATTATCCTGAACGGCTTCCGGGAGCTCAGGGGAGTATGGAACCAACTCAATCACGACATCCGCCTAAAAAGATATCTGGGCGCCTTTTTTGTCTACAGTATGGCCGTACAAACCGTGATGCTCATCGCCGCTTACTTCGGGGAAGAGGAGATCCATTGGGGGTCCGATAGCGAAAGGACTACCGGGCTCATCGTCAGCATCCTGCTCATCCAACTTGTTGCGATAATCGGGGCCACTCTTACGGCCCGTGCCTCGAAAGCCTTTGGAAATGTCACAACACTGATCGTGGTAAATATGCTTTGGATATTTATCTGCATCTATGCCTATTTTATTATCACTCCTATGGACTTCTATATTGCGGCGGGCTGTGTTGGGATGGTAATGGGGGGCATTCAG
>NZ_CEYNTP010000043.1:10367-14509 GCF_982873095.1 Lentiprolixibacter sp.
AATTCCTTCCTCGAACCCTGGATACCGCTTCTTTCTTTAGTTTTTACGATGTTTCTGAGAAAATAGGGATTGTGATCGGCACCTTTCTCTATGGGATGGTTGCCCAGTTCACCGGGAGCATGCGAAATGCCACCATATTTCTGGGGTTGTTCTTCTTAACCGGATTGTTGTTATTGACCAGAGTGAATAAAAAAGCCCCGAAGTGATCTCCAGGGCTTTTCCGGCTGTTCGTTTTTTGATGGTTATGCTTTGCTGATGTCTCCTGATCCAGAGGCTTTACTGTCCACTTTTTCTGGATTGCCTTTGTACCGGATATCCCCGGAACCGGAAACCCTTGCGGTGAGGGATTCGTTCGCCGTAATTTTAATGTCCGCTGAACCGGATACATTTGCCGTAACATTATCGGCTACCAGGTCGAATGCCTCCACATCCCCACTTCCCGATACAGTAACGTCAAAATCCCGCGCTTGACCTGAAAGCTCAATATCCCCGGATCCGGAAATTACTGTTTTCAGGGCATCGGCCTCAACCGTTAGGCTGATATCACCCGAACCCGACATGCTTGCTGAGAAGTTGTCAGCCGTAAGGACATCCTTTCCTACGATATCTCCGGAACCAGACAGGGAAACGCTGTTCACTGATTCAAAAGGTACGGTAACCTGGATACCTTGCTTCCAATTAGAGCTTTGCAGGTTGTATCCTTTTTTCACCTTAACGGTCAGCTTACCGTTCTTAACTTCGGTTATGATATATTCCAGCAGGTTTTCCTCACCCCTGATACTGATTTCCCCTTCGCGACCCTTCACCAGGTCTACATCAAACCAGCCGGCCACGGCTATGGCATCATAATCGCCTACAGAGCGTTCTACAGTCACCACTTTTCCGTTTCCTTTTATTCTCTTTCCCCATTGTGCGGTACAATTCACCGTGAACAGGGCTATGGTCATCAATAAGGCTATATTTTTCATTGTCTTGGTATTTAAAGTTTATGATTAATTTTTGTTAAAGCTCACGCTTCCATAGTCAGCCGAGATAGCTACTTTATTTCCACTATTCGCCCGTCCGTGGAAACCTGCGTAATACCGGTCGCTGTTTTTAACCCGACTGATATTGACTTCAAAATCCTCAGTACCTTTCACTCCGGCGTATTCTGTGGAGATTTCAAAATCGAAGGCATAGGCAGGATCATAGCCAATCCGTATACCGGTGTAATCTGTCTTAATATCTATGTTTCCGGCATCTTCAGCCATATTGGCGATCTTAATGGATCCGTAATCGGCATTGAGGTCCACGTTACCATGAACGGTGCCCAATTTAACATTCACATAGTCCCCACTGCCCATAGCGTTGTCCAGTTCATCGATCTCCAGGGAACCGTAATCTGCGGTGTATTCCAGATTCTGCATGGATCCAACTACACCATTGGTATAATCGGCATTGATCTGAAGGTTGCCTGCTTTTTCTATGGTATACCCCGAATAATCTGCTATGATCTTCGCGCTATTGACATAGGCAATTCGGGATTTGCTGGTATAATCGAAACGCAGTTCATTGTTTCGCCCTCGTAATTCACCGATATCCAGCCTGCCATAGTCACAACTTATTTTTGCGTGCCCGTCTATACGGTCCAATTCTATGGCTCCGTAATCATTGCTAAGGTGAATGCTGTTTTTAACAGGAAGCTTAATATTGTAATTCACCTGCATGCTTACCTTATTGCGTTTTCCCCAGCTCCACCATCCGCTGTCATTCTTGTTGAATTTGGTCTTTGCAGAAACCATCTCGCTGCTCCCCTCAAACTCTACTGTGATCTCATCCAGCTTTTTCTGTACCTTCTCTTCATTGTTTCCATTGGTTTTTATGTGCACCTCGATAACCACGCGGTCTTCGTTCCAGGAACTGAGAGACAAGGTCCCATAACTGTTGTTTACTTTCAGGAGGGCATTTGAATTTACATTGAATTCCTTTTTTATGGTTTTCTCCTTGGTATATTTTCCGTTGAGCTTGCCGCCATTGGCCGGAACGGCCATCGGGATGAGCATCAATGCGGTTAATGCGTATTTAAATAGTAACGTTTTCATCATTGTAGTTGTTAAAGTTTTGAATTGATTCTATCTGGTTACGTACGTCCTGCAGCAGGAAGATCCGGGTTTGAAAATTCTGGATCATAGCACTAAGGATAAGATTGGCATCTCCCCCGTTTATAAGATCCTGTTCCAGGCGTTTGTAATTGTTGTCTAATTTTTTGAGTTGTGCTAAGGTTTCAGCGATCATCTGTTCTGTTTCCGGGTTGCTTTGTGCCTGTAGTTCACTTACCTGCTGCTCAATTAAAGCACTGAAGTAGAGGCGCGTCTCAGAAACTTCCGGGGCAATTTCAGCTACCCTGTCCTCCACGCTGGGGTTGAAATTATACAGCCCTAAACCAAGTACACATAAGATCACCACCGAAGCGGCAATAGACAGGGGTTTCCACCAGGTTCCCGGTTTTTTCCTGTTGATACTTATGGTTCCCTGTGCGGTATTGAGCTTGTCGAGAAATCGCATCTCATGGCCATCCCGGGGTTCCTCGGTATCGAATGTTCCGTCCAGTTCGCGGAATAATTTATCTACACTATCCTCTTTCATAACTTATACACTAATCATTTTCTTTCTAAGACTTTCCTTGGCCCTTGATATTGTGGTACGGCAGTTGGCATAACTGATGTCCATAATCTGACTTACTTCCTCATAATCATACCCTTCGATCAAATGTAAGGTCAAAGAAATTCTGTAGTTGTCTTTTAATTGTTTCATGGTATCCAGCACTTTTTGAGCCTTTCGTTCTGTGACACCATAATCCACTTCAACTTCATCCTTATCTTCGACCTTGTACATGATATCGTCCAGTGCTACCTCATTTCGCTTTTGTTGCTTACGATAATGGTGGATACTGTTATTGATCACGATCCTTTTTAACCACGCGCCGAAAGTGACTTCACCCTTGAACGAGTCCAGCTTTGTGAAGGCATTCAGGAAGGAATCCTGCATTACATCCTCCGCTTCGGCTGTATCCTTTACAATGCGCAGGGCCGTATTATACATCGCCTTGTAATAGCGGTTGTATACTTCCAGTTGCGCCCCTTGTTTTCCACGTAAACAGGCCTGCAATAAGCTGTCAATATTTTCTTGTGTTAGGCTCAAAAAGTGGAACTTTTGCTTTAGAGATGAATCAATTTAAGGATTGTTACACTTTTTTTAGGAAAATATTTCCAAGCTTGGCACAGGGTTTGTCTTTTAGTGGTAACTATATTTCTGGTATGCACCCCGGCAGCCCCGTTAGACAGGGCTAATGGTAGACTAGAATAGGTTGTTGACACCGTAGAATGGTGTCCGAAGAATGACAGAATGACCGGATAATTATATATGAAAGATTCCATATTCATAAAATTTGACAATATGACGTTTCAGGGGATTGATGAAGACTCGGAACTTATCCCCCTGATGACCCCCGAGGATGAAGAGGAGATGCATAATGAACAACTCCCGGAGACCCTGCCGATCCTGCCATTGCGGAACACGGTGTTATTCCCCGGTGTGGTAGTTCCCATTACGGCCGGAAGAGACGCTTCTATCCAGCTGATCAAGGATGCGAATAACGGTACCAAAGTAATCGGTGTGGTATCCCAGAAGGATGAGGCGACGGAAAACCCCGGGATCAAGGATATCAATACTATTGGTACGGTAGCCAGGATCCTTCGGGTCCTTAAGATGCCAGATGGCAATACCACCATTATCATTCAGGGCAAAAAACGATTCGAGATCGCCGAAGTCCTCACAGATAGCCCTTATATGACTGCCACCATCAGGGAAACTCAGGAGGAGGCTGTTGATCAGACCAGTGAGGAGTTTCTGGCTATCATCCAGTCCATTAAGGACCTCGCCCTGACAATAATAAAAGAGAACCCAAACCTGCCGTCCGAGGCTTCATTTGCCATCAAGAATATCCAGAGTAATAGTTTCCTGATCAATTTTGTATCCTCCAACCTGAATCTGGAAGTAGAGGAAAAGCAGGAATTGCTTGAAATCGGCAACCTACAGCAACGGGCCCGGGCCACATTGAAATACATGAATGTGGAGTACCAGAAATTGCAGTTGCAAAGAGA
>NZ_CEYNTP010000044.1:0-14473 GCF_982873095.1 Lentiprolixibacter sp.
TGCGCGCACTTAAGATCTCCTTTTTTATTCTTTTGGGTGTGGGCGCTGCATTGTTCCTTTTAAAGGGCACCTTTTCGTTTACAGGCCTTAATGATGCCACCTATCTCAGGTATTACGGGGAGGAGATCATGACGATGATACGGCGCGATCGTGAAACGGTTTATACGTCAGACCTGATTCGCTCTATGATCTTTGTGCTCCTTGCAGCTTTCATCGCCTGGCTTTACCTAAAAAACCGATTGAAACTTACCCCCATGGTAGTGCTCCTTGGGCTATTGGTAATAGTAGATCTGGTAGGGGTCAACCTTAGGTATGTAAACAAGGACGATTTTATCCGAAGGCGTCTGGCGTCTGAACCCTTTACAGAACAGGCTTTTGATAAGCAGATTAGGCAGGATACATCGGTTTTCCGCGTGTACGACCCCCAGGAAGGCATTAACGGAGCCAGGACGTCCTACTTCCACAAATCGCTTGGCGGATATCATGCGGCAAAGCCCAGGGCAACCCAGGAACTTTTTGATTATCAAATTTATCAGGGCAACCTGAGTATTCTCGATATGCTGAATGTAAAATATGTAATTCAGCGCAATGAAGAAGGGGCTTACGCGGTTCAAAACCCAAATGCCCTCGGAAATGCCTGGTTTGTGAAGCAGCTGATACCTGCCAGTTCAGCCAATCAGGAGATGGAGTTATTAAAAAACCTCAATGTAGCGGATACGGCAGTTGTAAACACCACCCAATTTTCCGAGCTGTCAGGGACAAGTTCATTTGTAGTTGAAGAAACTGCAGAAATAAGTCTGGTAAATTACCTGCCCAATCATTTGGTTTACGAAGCTTCCAATCAACATGATGGCCTGGTGGTATTTTCAGAACTCTATTATCCCAAGGGTTGGAAATCATATATTAACGGGAAGGAAAGTCCGCACTTTCAGGTGAACTACGCCCTGAGGGGAATATTGGTTCCGGCAGGGGAGAATCGTATAGAATTCAGGTTTGAACCTGAAGTTGTGGAAACAGGCTCACAGATCGCACTGGCTGGCTCTTTATTGTTCGTCCTGATAGCCGCAGCCGGCCTGATCTTTACTTATCGGAGGAGAAGGGATAATAAAGCAGCAGCATAACCTATGCGTAAAGTGCTGATCATATCATATTACTGGCCCCCGTCAGGTGGACCCGGCGTACAGCGTTGGCTGAAGTTCGCCAAGTACCTTCCGGAGTTTGGGATTGAGCCCGTGATGTACACCCCTTCCAACCCAGATTACCCCATCGAGGATACTGCTCTATTAGAAGAGGTTCCAAATGGTATAAAGGTGTACCAGCATCGCATTTTTGAACCCTATCGCTACGCCCGCATCTTTTCAGGGAACCAGGCAGACAGGATACGTTCCGGGATCATCCCCGTGAAGCGACAGTCTACCACCGACCGTTTCCTGTTATGGGTGAGGGGTAATCTTTTTATTCCTGATGCCCGGAAATTCTGGGTAAAACCCTCCGTCCGTTACCTGGAAAATATAGCTCAAAAGGAGTCATTTGAGTCCATAATCACCACAGGGCCGCCGCACAGTGTGCATCTTATCGGATTGGAGCTGAGCCGAAGCCTGGGAATACCCTGGCTGGCTGATTTTCGGGACCCATGGACCAGCATAGGCTACCACAAACAACTCAAAATGGGTCCGCGGGCCAGGCTAAAACACCAACAGCTGGAGCGCACGGTGCTTACTACAGCAGACACAATTGTGGTTACCAGTGCAACCACAAAAAAGGAATTCGAAAGGATAACTACAAAGCCTGTTGTGGTTATCACCAATGGCTTTGATACCGGATATGAAGAACCTGAACCCCTGGACAAAAGTTTTACCATTTCGCATATCGGCTCTTTGCTCAGTGAGCGTAACCCCACAAATCTATGGGAGGTTTTGGGGGAGTTGGTACGCGAGAACACAGAATTCAAAGAACGGTTGCGCCTTAAACTCATTGGTGTGGTTGGCAGTGAGGTGCTGGATAGCCTTTACGCTGCGGGCCTGAAAGACCATGTTGAAGTCTTGCCCTATGTGCCGCATACGAGAGCGATTCAATATCAAAAACAAGCCCAGGTGCTGCTATTGCCAGAGATCAACTCCGCGGAAACAAAAGGTATCTTGCCGGGAAAACTTTATGAATACCTTGCAGCCAAAAGGCCCATTCTGGCCATAGGCCCTGAGGAATGGGAAGCGGCGACCATCGTTCTTAATACCGGTTCAGGTGCAGCCTTCGATTATGAGGCAAGGGCTGATTTAAAAAATGTACTTTTGAATTGGTTCAACAGCTACCTGTCCGGTACGCTGGAAGTAAAAGGTTCCCGAATTGCGCAATACAGCAGGAGGGAATTAACCCGTAACTTGGCAAATCTCCTCCATGGGAATCGTATTTAGACAATCCCTAAACAATACCCTGGTAACCTACCTGGGATTTGGTATTGGGGCGATCAACACCCTGTTTTTGTATACCCGTTTCCTGTCGGAGGAATACTACGGGCTTGTGGGGGTTATCTTGTCTACTGCAACCTTGCTAATGCCCATAATGGCACTGGGTGTTCCCAACACCCTGATCAAGTTCTACAGTCGATTTTCCGGAGAAGATGCCAGGAGGTTTCTCGGGCATATGCTGTTCTTTCCCTTGTATATCATTATCCCATTGGCGGTCGTAAGTTATCTGGCAAATGAGGCAATAGGGGCGTTCCTTGCCAATAAAAACCTAATCGTGGAGGACTATGTCTGGCACATTTTCCTGATAGGTTTGGCCATGGCCTATTTTGAGGTCTTTTACTCCTGGTGCAAAGTGCAGATGAAATCAGTGTTCGGCAACTTTATGAAGGAAGTCTTCGTAAGGGTAGGGGTTAGCCTGCTTTTGTTGTTGCTGTATGCCGATAAAATAAGCGTTACGGTATTTCTGAATGCCCTGGTAGGTCTCTATATCCTCCGAACGTTGATCATGAAATGGGTGGCGGTTGCCATGGAATTTCCAAAACTGCCCTTTGGCAGCAGGATCATTACCCGTGAGATCATCACTTATAGCCTGCTGATCATCCTTGGGGGGTCAACAGCAATAATTTTATTGGAAATTGATCGCTTTATGATCAACCAGTATATTCAGATAGAGAACGTAGCCTATTATACCGTTGCTGTGTTTATTGCCACGGTGGTAGCAGTACCCTCCCGTGCCATGCACCAGATCACCCATCCGCTTACCGCAGAAATCCTCAATCAAAAGGATGATGTCCGTCTGAAAAGCCTATATAAAAAGAGCTCGCTTACCTTGTTCATAGTGGCAGGCATGATTTTTTTGCTGATTATCATGAATTTGCCGGACCTCTATGCATTTCTTCCCGAGAATTACCGTGGAGGGTTTCTCGTGGTGTTCCTGATCGGACTCTGTCGCGTATTTGATGCGTTATTGGGAAATAACAATGCCATACTGTTTAATTCTAAATATTACCGGACCATTTTGCTTTACGGTGTCTTATTGGCCGTGATTACTATTGTTTTAAATGTGATATTTATCCCCATTTACCAGACCACCGGGGCTGCCCTTGCCACTTTTATAGCCATAACCCTGTATAACTCAGCCAAATTGCACTTTGTATGGAAAAAGTTCAGGATGCTCCCGTTCACCAGGGAAACCGTTAAAGTTTTGGGTCTGTTATTGTTTCTTGGCGTTCTGTTTTATGCCCTCCAGTTTACCTTTCATCCCTTATTGAACATTATCCTTAAAAGTGCCCTGATGCTTCTCATGTATGCTGGCGTGCTCTACAGGTTTAAGATATCAGAAGACTTGTACGGGGTGTTCTCAAAATGGAGAGGGGAATAAAAAAAGCCCCGCAGGGACGAATCCGCTGCGGGGCTTAAACAACTAACCAACCTAAAAACTATCTATCTTACAAAGATCTTCTTCCTTTTGCAGAAGTCCGGCTACTTTTGGAGCGGGTTGCTGACCGCTTGCTGACGGTGCGCTTCGGGCTTTTGCTTACTACCCTGCTCCTTGAGCGTTTATCGACCGATTTGTAAGCAGGCTTCCTGCTGGTCGACCGGTTTGTGGCGACTTTGGCCCGGCTACTTCTCTTTGCTGGTGCAACGCGCTGCGTCCTTGTTGTTTTGGCACTTCGCGTTACCTGCCGCTGCCCTTTGTTGGCAGAGGACCGCTTAACCGTACGGGTCCTTACCACCTTGTCGCTCCTATTGCTGCGCTGGGCTGTGGCCTTGCTGCGTACCGTTCTTGCGGGAGCAGTTTTTCTGCTCACTGCCTGACTTCTGTTATTCCTAGCAATTTTCTTATTTCCTCCACGCCTGGTCGTTTCACTACGATAGGTCGTGCTCCTCCTGCCCTTTACGGCATTATCCCTTCTGAAGGTACCTGTGTTATCACGGTAGGTGTCCCTTCGTCCCCGGTTGTCGCGTACGGCTACCCGGCGATCGTTTCGGTAGATCCTGCTGCGCTTTTCCCAACCGCGGTTGTAGCGGTAGTCCCGTCCTATACCTACATACGCACGTCTGTGGTTGTATCGGTACGGTCTGTACCAGGTATATCGAACTGGGTTGTAGAAGCGTCTGTAAGGACGATTGTAGACCAGACAGAATCCTACAGCAGGCCGCACGAAGAAGCGGTGGAACGGTCGGTAGACATAATACCTGTTATAGATATTGATGAATCCGGTGTGGTACTGGTATACTCCAAAGTTGTTGTAGAATACCCGCATGCCACCAATTCTTCGGACTCTGCCGTTGCGGTACCAGATATTAACATCACCAATCTGTGAGACCCTACCATAATAGTCATAGTAGACAGGTATATTTTCAATTTGTACAACAGCACCATAGTCGTCATACTGTACAAAGGGGTTGTAATCAAAACCGGAGTTGAAAGTAACTCCAACAGGGCCTACGCCTACGCCGGCAGACACATTTACCCGGTTGTTCATGTAAAAGTCGAACTCGCCATCCGGATATACGGAGAAAGTAATCCCATTATGTACGAAAATAAAGGAGTTGTTATATCCATATCCATTTCGGATGACATGACTGTTTTCTGCGGTAGCAGCCGTGGTACTCATTGCACCGATAAAAAGGGCTGCGATTAAGAGTACAAAATGTTTCATAATAATAGGTTTTACTGTTACCGAATGCAACTATTTACATTCGACTTACCTAGACCAAACAGCGTGCCAAAAATTAGTGTAACAACATAAATATCTGAAAATCAATTATATAAAATGATAAAGAAAAGCGAAGTAGGCGATGAGGCGGACTATTTCAACTGTGAAGGAAAGGATAAGTAAGGTGACTAACGGGACATTTCGGCCTATTCCTGTAATTTGGGTTTCAGGTATTTTGCCGTATGGCTTTCAGGGTTCAGGGCTACTTCTTCCGGTGTGCCTGCTATTAACAGTTCACCTCCGCGATCTCCCCCATCAGGTCCCAGGTCGATCAGATAGTCTGCACACTTGATGAGCTCAATATTGTGTTCGATGACTACTATGGAGTGACCGCGATCTATAAGAGCATCGAAGGATTTTAATAGCTTTTTGATGTCGTGAAAGTGCAAGCCGGTAGTAGGTTCGTCAAAAATGAAAAGGGATTTCTCCTTCGAATGCCCCTTAACAAGAAAGGAAGCAAGTTTAATTCTCTGGGCTTCCCCCCCGGAGAGGGTAGAGGAAGACTGACCCAGGGTAACGTAGCCCAGTCCAACGTCCTGTAGAGGTTTGAGCCTGTCTGTGATCTTCTTTTGGTTGTATTTCCTGAAAAATTCGACCGCGTCATCAATGGTCATGTTGAGGACATCGTCAATGTTTGCGCCTTCAAACCGGACCTCCAGGACATCCTTTTTAAAGCGTTTTCCTCCACAAACGTCACATTCCAGATGGACGTCGGCCATAAATTGCATCTCCACAGTGATCTCCCCCTCCCCCTTACACTTCTCGCATCGTCCCCCGTCCACGTTGAAGGAGAAATGTTTGGACTGGTACCCCCTGATCTTGCTTAACTTCTGGGAGGCAAACAAGGCGCGGATTTCGTCATAGGCCTTAATATAGGTCACCGGATTAGAACGGGAGGACCTGCCAATGGGGTTCTGGTCAACGAATTCCACATGTTTCAGGCTCTCTACATCTCCCTCCAGGTCAGAATAGTGCCCTGCTTTTTCCCCGTAACCCCCAAGTTTTTTCAACATTACGGGGTACAATAGCCGTTTCACCAGGGAACTTTTTCCGCTGCCGGACACGCCGGAAATTACGGTGAGTACGTTAAGAGGGAAAGTTACATCTATATTTTTCAGGTTGTTTTCACGTGCCCCACGGATCACCAGCTGCTTTTTGCTGGTACGCCTGCGTTCCGGAACCGCAATCTTCTCGGTGCCGTTGAGATAGCCCGCCGTAAGGGAGGTGGATTTTAAAATTTCCTTCATGGGTCCGTGTGCAACTACCTCTCCACCACGGGTACCAGCTTCCGGACCAATATCAATAACCTCATCAGCCGCCAGCATGATGTCTTCGTCGTGTTCAACCACGATCACCGTATTGCCCAGGTCACGTAGGGATTTGAGCACTGCGATAAGGTTTTCTGTGTCTTTGGGATGAAGGCCTATACTAGGTTCATCCAATATGTACATAGAACCCACCAGACTGCTACCAAGTGAGGTAGCCAGGTTGATCCGCTGACTTTCCCCACCAGACAGCGAATTGGATTTACGATTCAGGGTCAGGTATCCCAGTCCAACCTGTTTCAAAAATCCTAGACGTGTGGTGATTTCCTTCAATAACCTCTTGGCGATTTGATTTTCATAATCACTAAGGGTGAGTTCGGTAAAGAAATTGCTCAGTTGTTCAATGGACAGTTCTACCAGATCCGAAATCGCCTTACCGCCAACTTTCACGTAATTGGTCTCTTTACGAAGGCGTTTTCCGCCACATTCCTGGCACCTGGTCTTACCACGGTATCGGGAGAGCATCACCCGGTTTTGGATCTTATAGCTCTTTTCTTCCAGTTTTTTGAAGAACCCATTGATTCCTGTGAAATGGGCATTTCCGTCCCAGACCAGCTGTTTCTGGCTTTCACTTAATTCATACCAGGGTTTGTGGATGGGAAAATCGAATTTATAGGCTGAGTTTACCAGCTGGTCGCGATACCAGCTCATACTTTCGCCGCGCCATGGAAATACCGCATTTTCATACACTGAAAGGGCGGTATTGGGAATCACAAGGTCTTCGTCTATCCCAATGACATCCCCGTAACCCTCACAGCGGGGACAGGCGCCATAGGGGTTGTTAAAACTGAAAAGGTGAACGTTGGGTTCCAGAAAGGAAAGCCCGTCCAATTCAAACAGGTTACTGAAGGTATGCGTTTTTCCGGTGGCCAGGTCCGAAATCAAGCAGCAGCCTTTTCCTTCAAAAAAGGCATTGTCAACAGCATTGGCCAGCCGATTGAAAAAGTCCTCATCTTCTTTCTTTACGATCCGGTCTACTACGAGATAGAAATCGGGCCCGATATCCTCGGGGGCATCTTCAATGCGAAGCACTTCCCCTTTGTACTGAATTCGCGCATATCCCTGTTTGGAGAGCAACGCCAGAGATTTAATGGGGTCCCGGTCTTCAGGGATATGAATGGGTGCCAGTAAGAGCAGCTTATGGCCCTCGGTGTACCCGGTAACATGGTCAATGACGTCACTTACCGTATGTTTTTTTACCTGCTTTCCCGAGATAGGGGAGTAGGTCTTTCCTATCCTCGCATATAGCAGCTTCAGGTAATCGTAAATCTCAGTGGTGGTCCCAACCGTAGATCTCGGATTCGTGGTATTAACCTTTTGTTCAATGGCAATAGCCGGGGCAATACCCTTAATATAGTCTACTTTGGGTTTATTGAGTTTACCCATGAATTGACGCGCATAGGCGGATAGACTTTCCACGTAACGTCGCTGACCCTCTGCATAGAGTGTATCAAAGGCAAGGCTGGATTTCCCGGAACCGCTCAGACCGGTAATTACGACAAGCTTGTTGCGGGGAATAACAACATCAATATTCTTGAGGTTGTGGAGATTGGCCCCTTTTATAATGATATTTTCTTTGGGATTTATGTCGGTAATCGCCGTCATCTTCGTCTTTGAAAGTGCAAAGATAAGACATGTTCCCATGAATAGCCACTGGGATAGTTCTTGTAATTAATTCGATCAAATGCAGGCTAAGATTTGTTTCTAAGGTGAGAATTTTTCTATATTTGAGATATCGAACTACAAATCCAGCGCCTATAGCTATACAATTACTTTTTTGATTTATTGCCTAAATAATTGACTTCCTTTCAGTTAGGAAAGGCACCCAAGTTGAACCAAAAAAGTAATTTGTATGGAACTACAGATCGAAGACTCGGTACTAGTGCGAGACTACATGAGTGGTGATGAGCGAGCCCTGGAACTTCTAATCAACAAACATAATCAACGCCTCAGCAGTTTTATCTATTCCAAGGTAAAGGACAGGGAAGTAACGGAAGACATCTTTCAGGATACATTTATGAAGGTGATCCGGACCCTGAAGCGAGGATCCTACAGTGAAGAAGGGAAATTCCTGCCCTGGGTAATGCGCATTGCACACAATTTGATTATCGACCACTTCCGCAGGAATATGCGTATGCCCAAATTCCAGTCCAATGGAGACTTCAACATCTTTGCAGTGATCAGTGATGAAGAGATGAATGTAGAGAGCCAGCTGATCAAAGACCAGATCGACTATGATTTGGTACAGTTGATCGATGAGCTTCCCGAAGACCAGAAAAAAGTACTTACAATGCGTTTGTACCAGGACATGAGTTTTAAGGAAATAGCTGAAAATACGGGGGTTAGCATCAATACCGCCCTGGGTAGAATGCGCTATGCCCTCATCAATATTCGCAAGATTATTGACAAGCACGATATAGTTTTAACGAATTAATCCGTTTTAGGTCGACTAAAACCATGGTTGCCATAACACTTCCGTTATTTAGATATAACAATAGTGATTATGGAACATATTTACACTCAAGATCAAGACCGTTGTAAACTAGTCTCAACGCGGCCCCACAGAATAAAGTTTCTTTTGGATTATTCAAAATCCCTGAATGTGGTTACCCATAACGGGATGGCTTTTGAAAACAATTTGAATTAGGATTTACCCGTCGTAAACGAAATGGTTTGGGAATCCCCTGAGTTTTTGCTCAGGGGATTTTTTGTATACGGGCGTAGAACTCCTGTCTGGACCTCAATTAAGGGGTTGAAGGAAACTCCTTTTTAGTGCTTTTATTGTACGTATTTTCTTAAAAACGGGTGTTTACATCAAAAATCCGGGGTTTGACAACATACTTTTTCCTTCAGGGGCCCATTTCTCTACTTTAGTTCTGGATTTAAACACGAATAATAGTCAGAAATCAAAAACAGATCCTCAGCTTCGGCAAAGGGCAAATAACCAGAAATACTACCATGGAATACCAAAACGACGACTCAATCTTAGTTCAGGATTACATCAGTGGAGATGAAAAAGCCCTGGAGGTACTCATCAATCGACATAACCAAAGGATTACCAGCTTTATCTATTCAAAGGTATTAGACAGGGATATTGCTGAAGATATATTCCAGGATACCTTTATTAAAGTAATTAAAACACTCAAGAAAGGGACGTATAGCGAAGAAGGTAAATTTTTGCCATGGGTGATGCGCATCGCACACAACCTTATCATTGATTATTTCCGCAAGAACAAGAGGATGCCAAGGTTCGAAGGAAATGAAGAATTCAATATATTCTCTGTATTAGGAGATGATAAGCTAAATGCTGAGAAGCAGCTTATCAAAGATCAGATAGACAGTGACCTTTCTAAACTCATTGAGGAGCTGCCCGATGATCAGAAGGAAGTCCTGGTTATGCGGATTTACAGGGACATGAGTTTTAAGGAAATCTCTGAAAATACTGGTGTTAGCATCAATACGGCCCTGGGCAGGATGCGCTATGCCCTTATTAACCTCAGAAAGATCATAGAGCGGCACAATATTGTGCTCACCAACTCCTGATAAAAGATTCTTTTTCGCGGAGCAATAAATCCATATTAGTCGCGTTATTTTAACATAACTAGACTATTATCGTATGGAAAAAATTTACTCTACAGAAAAAAGTACCTGCAAACTGGCTAAGGCGCGGCCCGAAACCATTCAGTTTTTACTGAGTTACTCGCGCTCCCTGAAGCCCTTGAGATACAAACGATTTGTTTTTGAATCCAATATGAATTAAAAAAAGCCGGTTTATCCGGCTTTTTTCTTTTTCAGGTATTCCTTTATTACGGATTTCCTTCCAATGGTCCTGGTGATTATATCTTTCTCAAGGTCCCACCCCCTGGCTGGGGAATATTCCCGTCCGTACCAGATGATCTGTAAATGAAGTGCATTCCATAAAGATTTGGGAAACAACCGCTTAGCATCCCTTTCTGTTTGTACTACATTTTTACCGCTGGAAAAACCCCAACGGTACATCAGTCTGTGGATATGGGTGTCTACGGGGAATGCCGGAATACCGAAAGCCTGAGAAACGACCACGCTCGCCGTTTTATGTCCCACCCCGGGAAGTTCCTCCAGGAGTTCCAATTCCTCAGGAACCTGACCAGCATAACGCTCGATCAGTATCTTAGACAAGCCATGTATCGCCTTGGATTTGGAAGGGGAAAGGCCAACAGGTCTGATGATCTCCCGGATTTCATCCACTTCCAGTTTTGCCATATCCCAGGGGTTGTCTGCCTTCTTGAAGAGGAGGGGAGTGATCTGGTTGACCCTTACATCTGTGCTCTGTGCCGAGAGTAAAACAGCGATCAGTAAGGTATAGGGATCACGGTGGTCTAATGGAACCGGGATCTCCGGATAGAGCTCATCGAGTATTTTTATAGTAAATGCTACTTTTTCGGCCTTTGTCATTTTTGTACTTTTGCACTTTCTAAAGGAATGCGAAAATAATTAAAAAATTGACTATGAACACTTTGAAAGCCGGGGATAAAGTACCGGAATTTGTCTCCATGGACCAGGACGGAAACGAAGTAAAACTCACTGATTATCAAGGTAAAAAACTAATAGTTTTCTTTTATCCCAAAGCCAATACACCTGGCTGTACCGCCGAGGCCTGCAATCTACGCGACCACTATGCTGAGTTGCAGGAGGCAGGTTACGAATTACTGGGAGTTAGCGCTGATTCTCAAAAAAAACAAAGCAATTTCAGGGATAAATTTGAATTTCCTTTCCCTTTGCTCGCGGATGAGGACCATACCGTGATCAATACGTTTGGTGTCTGGGGCCCTAAAAAATTCATGGGACGTGAATACGACGGCATCCACAGGATGACGTTCCTGATTGACGAAAAAGGTGTGGTTGAACGCGTGATTGAAAAAGTAAAGACAAAGGATCACGCGGCGCAGATCCTGTAATGCCCGCTGCCGATAAAAACAAAGCCTTGAATTGATCTGTTCAAGGCTTTTTTTGTTTATTCCATTTTTTCGGCCAGGGCACCGCTCATGAAAAGTTTCTTTTCTTTGATGAGCTCTGGAATACCCTCTGGGAGCATTTCCTCCCATCCTTCCTCACCATTGATGATCTTTTTAAGGACATCTCTTGAGAAAATATGCATGATCTCGGGATCGTAATCGATGATGTCCATAACTTTTCCATTGTATTTGAAGAACTTGTAGAGCTCTTTCATCCTTGGGTGGACCTTCACGTTGTTGCTCGTCATCACCTGTCCGGTTTCCGGATTCTTCATAGGGTAGAGGTACACCTTGAGGTCTTTGAAAAAGAGTTTTCCGAAGGCCTCCAGGATGCCACCACTAAGGTGGCGGTAGTACTTCTCATCAAAAATATCCACAAGGTTGTTGACCCCCATGGTAAGCCCTATCCGCGCTTTAGTATAATTGCTGAAGTATTCTACCAGTTTGTAGTATTCCCTGAACTTGGAGATCATCACCTGGTGGCCAAGGGAGCAAAGCAACTCTGCCCTGTCCATAAAATCGCGCTCATCAATCTCTCCGGAGGCTTTAAGGTTGTCCAGGGTGATCTCAAATATAACAATGGTCTTTTCCTCTTCTACGGTTTGTTCCCGAATGAAGATCTCATAGGATTTCCGGAACATGTCCTCATTCACCTTGGTCACCGGCCGGAAGCTTCCCCTAAGGGCCAGGATGTTCTTCTTGTAAAGGATGGCGGCAGGGAGCAAGTTGTTGCCATCAGGACCGAACATCACGGCATCAGTCATGTCATTCCGGATCAACTGAAGGCTCATGAGTCGGTTATCAACCTCCTTGAAATTAGGACCAGAAAAATTAACCATATCTATTTCCAGGGTATCCCGGTCAATATGGTCATACAGGTATTTCAGTAATTTCTTGGGTTTGTTGTACTTGTAAAATGCCCCATAAATCAGGTTAACCCCTACAATCCCAAGGGTCTCCTGCTGCAGGCGCGCTTCATTTTGTTTAAAACGAACGTGGAGAATAATCTCGTCAAATTCCTTCTGTTTCGGATCCAATTGGAAACGGATCCCAACCCAGCCGTGGCCTTTGTATCGTTTGGAAAAGTCAATGGTGGCTACTGTATTCGCATACGCAAAGAACAAGCGGTCCGGGTGCTCCTTGCGGCTGATGCGTTCCTCCGTGAGGCGCATCTCGTGTTCGAGCATTTTCTTTAACCGGCTCTGAGTGACATAGCGCCCGTCTTTTTCTACGCCGTAAATAGCATCACTAAAGGCCTTGTCATAAGCACTCATGGCCTTGGCAATGGTCCCGGATGCGCCCCCGGCCCGGAAAAAATGCCTCGCAGTTTCCTGTCCTGCACCAATCTCAGCAAAAGTGCCATAAATGTCAGGATTCAGGTTGATCCGAAGTGTTTTGGCTTTGATTGAAGGTACATTCTCAAAGGCCGGATCTCTCTTAAAAATTGACGCCATTCGTTGCCTATTCTTAGTGAACAAAGGTAATAAGAATGGATAAGCTATTAAATAAATAAGTTATAAATTTGAATTAAATAGACGACGGGTTGAAGATCACATTTTTGGGTACCGGTACCTCTCAGGGGATCCCTGTTATTGGGAGTTCCCATCCTGTCTGCCTCAGTGAGAACCCCAAGGATAAAAGACTCCGCGTCTCAGTGATGATCTCCTGGGACAACTACAACTACGTGATTGATTGCGGTCCGGATTTCCGCCAACAAATGCTTACTCATAAAGTAGCAAAACTCGATGGCATCATATTTACCCATGAACATGCGGACCATACGGCAGGTATCGATGATATACGCCCATTTTTCTTTCGTCAGGGAGACATTCCTATTTATGCCCATGATCGGGTAGTAAGCGAGCTCAAACGCAGGTTCGATTATATTTTTGCTGATGAAAACAGGTATCCCGGGGCGCCTGCAGTTCAGGTAAACCTTGTAGAGAAGAATACGCCTTTTATTCTTGGTAACATGGAAGTAGTGCCTGTTGAAGTATTCCACAATCGATTGCAGGTTTTTGGATATCGTGTGGGAGACTTTGCTTATGTGACCGATGCCAAGTCGGTAGCACCGGATCAATTAATGAAGCTAAAAGGAGTTAAAGTACTTACATTGAACGCTTTGCGAAAGGAGCCACATCATTCACACCTGAATCTGGAGGAAGCCTTGCAACTGGTGGGTCAGGTGGCGCCGGAACGCACATATTTTACCCATATTAGTCATCATATGGGATTTCACGACGAGGTAGAGAAGGAATTGCCGGAACATGTACACCTGGCCTATGATAACCTAATTGTTACGATTTAACATGAAAAGTAGAATTTATCTTTATTTGTTTGTTTTTACCGCCTTGATAGCACTTTACCTGGCCATTAGCAGTAATCGTCAGGTACAGAGCAGTGAAAAGCTGCTTAAGAATATGGAGGTAAATATGGAAAAGTTGGGTGACAGTTTGCAGGAGGCCCGATTAGAGGTGCTAGATATGCAGTACTTTTCCCTGGAGAACAATGATGATGCCCTGGCTTATTACGATCACCTGGGATGGGAAGATCCTGCGCGATATATAGCCGATAAACTTCTGGAAACCAATGAGCAAAAAGGGGATAACCCCCTGGTTCCCTATGAGGGAATGGAAAACAGTTTCAAGATCAACAAGATCAAGATCCTTAATCATAAATGGATAATCGCGGATTTCTCTGATGGCAAGTTCTGGGGTGAACTGTTTATCAACTATGAACTCAAGGATGACGGGAGTGTTGATTTCGTTCTAACGGACCATTTGTTGTATTCCCGTAACTAGTACAGACGCTTTTTCAGCCAGCTGTTGAAGGAGTGGAAGTTTTGAGGGGAAACCCCGTGACCCACAGGATACTCTTCAAAAGTTACCTCAGCCTTCAGGTTTTTTAGCAGGTCCTGGGAATTGTAGGCCCATTCTGGAGGTATCACCTGGTCTAGCTGCCCGTGC
>NZ_CEYNTP010000045.1:0-14106 GCF_982873095.1 Lentiprolixibacter sp.
GATCATTGCCATCCTGGGGTTTAAGGTGAGCATGAGTGCCATTGCACTTCCCCTGGTGGGGCTGGGGGTGCTCCTGACCTTTGCCAAGAAGGAAAACCTGCAGAACTGGGGTAGTTTTATTGTGGGGTTTGCGGTGCTATTTATTGGGTTGCAATTCCTCCAGGAAGCCATGCCGGATATTCAGCAGAACCCGGAGATCCTTGAGTTCCTAAGGAAGTATACCGAAGGGGGATACGGTTCCATCCTCTTGTTTATGATGATAGGCACAGTCCTCACTGTGCTAATACAGTCATCCAGCGCCACCATGGCCCTGACCTTGCTGATGACGGCTGAAGGATGGATCCCCTTTGAAATGGCTGCAGCTATGGTCCTGGGTGAAAATATCGGCACTACGATTACCGCCAACATTGCAGCCATTGTTGCGAATTTCCAGGCAAAACGGACGGCCCGGGCCCACCTGATCTTCAACTTCCTGGGAGTGGTATGGATGTTGCTTCTTTTTTATCCGTTTTTAAAGGGAATCGATTGGTTAACCCAGTTCCTGGGATCGCCATCACCCTTCGTACAGGTAGCAGCAGTACCTGTCGCCATATCCCTATTCCATACGGTTTTCAATATCCTCAACACCCTGCTTTTGGTGTGGTTCCTGAAACCTATTTCCTGGATTGTTGAGAAAGTCGTACCCGAGGTGATCCCACCGGAAAAGAAGATAGAGGAACCTAAATATCTTAGTGAGAAGATGTTGAAGTATCCGGAAACGGCAATAGCTACCCTGGAAAAAGAAACGGACTACCTGTTTAGGAATGCTATTTTTGAAATCGTTACCCATGCCCTGAATATCCACAGGCAGGATGTGTTGTCTGACCTGAAATCCAAGAAGGTAGTAAAGAAATCAGTCAGTGATTTTAAAACCGATGTGCGGGCCCTGTACCTGGCCAAGGTAAAAACCATTTACGGGGAGATCATCCGGTTTGCCTCCCGGACACAGAGTGACCATATCCTGACCCCGGAACAGAACAGGCGTATTTCCCAGATAAAAGTAGCCAACCGCAGGATGGTGGAGATTATCCGGGACGTCACAGACCTTAACCGCAATGTTTCCCGTTTCCTGGAATCCGAGAACGAACATGTCAAGAAGCAGTACAACAACTTACGGAGGATCGTGGTAAAGGCGCTGCGTGTGATCTATACTCAAACTCCGGAAACTATGGAGATAGCGAAATATCTTGGCGATCTGCAGCAACTTGAGAAAGACACCTGGGAAAGGCTGGAGCGAGCAAACATCGAAATTGATGCCTTGATCCGGAAGGATGAGATCACTACGGATATGGCTTCCTCCCTGGTGAATGACCAGGACCATGTTCACGACCTGGTGGAAAAACTAATTATCGTTGCTGAGATCCTTTATGTTGCCCTTGATCCGCTTATTGCCCACCTATCCGGCCAAAGCGAAACAACAGCCGGTAAGGTAGCATAATACCTTTTTTGAAGGTTGTCTGAACTCTGAAAAGGACAAAACGTAAGATAAACGGCAAGTATTTCTGATCTTAACCAAAACAATGAAAAATATAACTATATGATAAACAGTATATTATGCTATTAATGTAAACTTAATGTAAACAAAATGTTATATCAATATTTATTAAAAGTAAAATAATTGTATCTTTACTTCGTTAAGAGTTAGACGGTTTAGTTAAACGATTAGGTATTAGAAGTATGAAGATCATAGTAACATCGATAGCATTTTTGTTCGTTTCCCTTATATCAGCACAGGAGATCAAACCTATTTTTGAACAAGATGGAGAACAGGTAAAAGCTACTTATTTTCATGACAATGGGAAGGTAGCCCAGACAGGATCCTATGTTGATGGCAAGCTGCATGGAGAGTGGAAAATGTACAACAAAGAAGGCAAGAAAATTGCCATGGGCAGGTATGTTTTAGGAAAGAAAACAGGAAAATGGTTTTTCTGGGAAGGAGAAGGGCTTCGCGAAGTAGATTATACAGACAACAAGATTGCTAATGTCATTAAATGGACAGATGCCGAATCAGTGGTGTTGAACAAATAAGTGAATTCATTTCATAAAAAACCCCGTCGGATAGACGGGGTTTTTTGTTTTCAGTTTACTCAAGTTATTTAGTCCACCACAGCGGGTTTTATATTACTGTCGTATTCTATATAATACAGCTCAAGCAGGGACATAAGTGCGTTTATCAGGTCTTTTGTTTCGGTCAGCAAGT
Source organism: Lentiprolixibacter sp. (assembly GCF_982873095.1). NCBI lineage: Bacteria > Pseudomonadati > Bacteroidota > Flavobacteriia > Flavobacteriales > Flavobacteriaceae > Lentiprolixibacter > Lentiprolixibacter sp. Next base: position 2,240 of record NZ_CEYNTP010000045.1, read on the forward strand.
TGAAGTACAGCGTGGTATTCTTGGGACTGGATTCCTCACTTCGTGTCCTGTCGATCTGCCTTGTTATTTTTTCATTCACCCTGTCAAACAAGGCTTGTTTATGACCAAGTACGCCTCCTATTTCTTCGAAGGATTTATGCATGAATGCTGTTCGGGCCATTTCCAACAGATTTTCCAGTTCCACATCCAGTTCCTTTAATTCACGGATCTGACTATAGGTAAGTTTTTTGTGGTTATTATGGACGTGTTTATGACTAATCTTGCCGATATATTCCAGGGATTGGGCCATATCCTGCAGGTAATCCAGGATATTGAGATAAAAATTACTGGCCCCAACGCTCTTTTCATCGAGATTTTTGATAAAATAGAAAATGTTGTCCCTGAGGTCGTCAATTTCAGCAGATAATTTCGAAACCTGTTTTTTGCTCTTTTTAAGGAGGTCCAAATCGTGCCTTCCAAGTCCGTCTATCGCATTGGTATATATTTTATTACTTCGTTTCACCACGTTGGAAATGTTGTCCGCACTTTCCGCGATTACCCCCTGGATGGAGCTGCTTTCTGCCCGTCTCAAGCCGTCTTCGATCTTTGCCAGCCGATTCTGTTTCCTGTGATTCAGATAGTTTCGTATCAGGATGAACCCCGCAAATACCAGTAATAAGATGAGACCAATGAACCCGCCTATATGTATGAGGTAGGCTACGATAGCGGCAGCTGTGAAAGCACTTATTGCCGTAAGGAACCAGCCCCCTATTACGTTAAATACACCGGCTACCCGGTATACGGCACTGTCTGCCCCCCATGCCCGATCTGCCAGGGAAGTACCCATGGCCACCATGAAGGTAACGTAGGTGGTAGATAAAGGAAGTTTCATTGAGGTGGCGATAGAAATAAGCACACTGGCTACCATGAGGTTTACGGCTGCCCGGACCATATCAAATGCAGGTTTATCCTGTACCTTGTTTCGAGGCGTATACGTATAAGGTTGGGTGAATTGCCTGTCGATACTGTCCCGTAATCGCATCGGAAGCATGCCGTTGATGCTTTCGTAGGTTTTAATGGAAAGTTTCACCACCTGTCGGGAAAGAAAGTTAGGCTGAAATCTTTCCTGACCTTCGTCCTGACGGGAAAGGTCCACACTGGTCTGAACCACCTTACGCGCTTTTGTGGAAAACCAGAGGGTAACCACCATAACCAGGCCGGAAAATAGCAATAATAACGTGGGTGTCTTTACTGCAGCGCTGAGGCTCTCCATAGTATATGCCGTAGCCGGAATTCCGGTACCTTGCCAATCCTGGTAGGATTGCAAAGCTGCGATGGGTACTCCGATAAAATTCACCAGGTCATTCCCGGCAAAGGCCATAGCCAGTGCAAAGGTGCCTAACACAATGATGACCCTGTAGATATTGGCTTTGAATACAGCAGTTATGCCCCTTGAAAATATACTCCAGAAAACCACATTGGCAAACAGAAACAACATGGTATTCGCATTGACCCATGCATTGATGGCTCCGTCAAAAATCGCAGCACTTTTTAAGCCCTTGATCAGGATAAAATAGACAATGGCGGTAATGGCCAGTCCTCCAAAAATAGCACCTGTCCACTTTGGTTTTTCATCAAACTTGAAGGAGATCAACAGTCGGGAAACAAACTGGACGAAAACGCCAATGGTAAAGGCCACCACTACTGACAGCAGGATGCCAAAGATGATCTCTGTTGCTTTCTCTGTATTGATATAACCCGATAATTCAGCAATGCCCCCGCCAAGATCGATAATTTTAACGGTAGATATCGCTACTGCGGCACCCAGGAGTTCGAAAACGATGGATACCGTAGTGGAAGTGGGCATCCCCAGGGTATTAAAAAAATCCAGCAGCAGGATATCCGTAAGCATCACGGCCATAAAGATGATCATGATCTCGGAGAACATAAACTCTCCGGGGTTAAATATCCCCTTTCTTGCCACTTCCATCATTCCACTGGAAGACATGGCCCCCATGGCAATTCCAATACTGGCTACAATCATTATAGTACGAAAGGAAATCGCCTTGGAACCAATGGCAGAATTCAGAAAATTAACGGCATCATTGCTTACGCCAACCACGAGATCGGTGATGGCCAGTGCAGCCAGGGCAATAATCATCACCAAATACATATCTTCCCCCATCAACAAAAGAAATAAAGACAAAGTTGGAACTAATAAGGATTCCGGGTGTTAATATAAAGTTATCAATCCTAAACTCAAAGCCGACTATTGAAAAGCATAAGGAGGGATAAAAAAACCACCATGTTTTTCATGGTGGTTTTCTATTCCTTGAGATTTTGGACTATTTTATCGGTGGGCCAGGCCGAATTAGTTAATTCCTACCGTCCAACCAGCTCCCCATGTAGCAATATCGGTACCGGTGCCGTTACCATCACCGGAAATAAAATCGCCTTCGGTAAAGGTAAATCCGGTGTCGTTCTTAAGCTTGGTCACTACGTTATTGAACGTAACATCCACTACGTTTAAGAGATCATCGATTACTCCTTGTCCGGTGGGGTTGTCTCCGGTGTCACCATCCAGGTCAAAAGCTTCATCAAAGTCGTTGATTACCACATTGGTGAAAAGTCCCTGGGTCCCTGCGCGCAGCCTGATAGCTTCACTGCCGTCATCAGCACCTGCTACGGTAACGTTGGTCACATTAGGTGCAGAGAAGTAACCTCCCTCATTGCTGAAGTCTGTGTTGTACCCGTCGCATTCAAAAGCTTTGTCGTGAGAAGCTCCGTGTTGCACGTATACATCGGTAAGGGTACCTGTAAAGCCTTCGGTCCAGTCGATGGAATCATCCTCGGAATTCACGACGACCAAGTGGCTGGCGTTCACAGTTCCACCGAAGAACTCAAATCCATCGTCAGAACCTTCGAAGATCTGTACGTAGTCTATTGTAGTACCACTTCCCACGGCGTAAAGGGAAAGGCCATTAAGCTCCGCATTGCCGTCAATCGCTCCTCCTGCATACTCGATACGTACGTACTGCAGGTTACCGGAATTGTCGGTATCAGTGTCTCCTCCATAAGACAGTCCTCCTACTTCGGAAGTGGCAGTATCCGTTGAACCCACAGCAGTGGAGTTAATAGATGCCCTGCCGCAGATCACGAGTCCGCCCCAGTCCCCGGCAGCAGGGGATCCGGCGTTGGAAGTAAATACAATAGGATTACTTGCGGTACCTGCAGCATTGATCTGAGCCCCCTGTTGGATGGCGATGTAAGCATTTACACCTACAGGTTCTGCCTTAATGGTCATGCCTGCAGGAATGGTCAAGGTGGTGCCATCGGCCATGAGTACAGGTCCCGTTACTATATATTCCACTTCAGGATCTAACGTGAGGTCCTGGGTGTACACCCCACTAAGGTTTACTGTGTTGTCTCCAGGATCCGTCCCACCACCTGTGTTGTTCGTAATGTTGGTGATACTATTATCGTTAATAATAATATCTGAGGTGTCGTCGCTTTCGCAAGCTATAAATAAAGTAGCGGCGACCCCTAAAAGTAACAATCTGTTTTTCATCATTTTGCGTTTAATATGAACTAAAATTTATATTTAAGGGTTAGCCCTACGTTAACCCCAAGGTTATACTCTCGAATTACGATATCTCCAATCCCCGTGTTTTCCCTGACTAGGGAAATGTCTGGATTCAGTAGGTTGCTGGCATTCAGGTTGGCTTCGAAGTGCTCTCCAAATGCATTCCTCCATACAAAATTTAAAGTAGGCACTGCTTTTTCTACAATGTTCCCCAGGCTCCCTGCCCCCAGTGAAAAAATACGGTCTGAGAAATAGGAATACACCACGGTAGCTTTTGGTCGGTACTTACCAAATGCCGGGCTAAAATTGAGGTCTGCATTCATGATAAATGGTGAAGCGCCTTCAAGTTCGTCAGTGGTCCTGTCAAAGGAGGTTCCAAAGGTGTTTTCGGCCCCTGCAGGGATGTCTTTCAGGTCTTGCTCCGTTTTGGTGTAGGCTGCATTTAGCCCCATTGAGATTACCCCAATACCGTCAGCTGTGGAGAGCAGGTTTTTGCGTACTTCTAGTTCTATGCCATAGACCTCAGCCTTTTCTCCCGTACGGAAATATCGCTGTGTTCCTGTGGCGTCTGCAGCTACTACCCGGTTCACGGGATCATTAATGGTCTTAGCAAAAGCAGCCAGGGAGATGATTTCACCCTGATCCGGGAACCATTCGTATTTCAGGTCAAAATTGTATACATCAGAATAGGTTGGACCGTTTCCGGACAGGCCACCTAACAGATCCGGGTTTCCACCAACACGTTGGGTAACCGATTCGTAGACAAAGGGGGCAACTTCCTTGAATTCAGGAAAGGAGGCCGTTTTACTAAAAGCAAATCGCAGGTTGCTGTCTTCATTTAGTGCATACCGGATGTTAAGGCTGGGAAGGAATATGTTCTCATATACCCTCCTCGATCCGGGGTCGTCCGGACGGATATTGATCACATCATATCCGACATTCTGACTAAAGGATTCAAGACGGATCCCCGGGATAAACGACCACTTTTCGCCTGCAGAAATTTCTGCGCTTCCGAATATACCGTGCACATTAAGTACTCCCTTGTATGTATTTTCGGGCAATCCGGGACGGTTGCGGTTCCCAATCTCATTGGAAATGGGATTTAGCACAATTAGATCCCAAAGTCCTGAGCCGTCTGGAATATTGATATTTTGTACGTTAAAGATGGAGTTAAAATCGTTTACATCGGTAACAGGTGTGTTATCGCGATCCTGGATCTCATATCCATAGCGGATACTGTTGAACCTACGTTCTTTCCTTCGGCCGTTATAACCCGTATTCAGGGTTACGTTATCCGAAAGTCTAAAGCCAAGATTGAGAAAACTGTTCAATTCGTCGTCTTCAATGCTCTGAAAGAACCTTTGATTGTCAAAAGGAATATTAGTATAGAAAACAGGATTGGTGGCAGGGTCACTGTCTAAAGCCAGCTGGTAATTTTCCAGGGTAAACCGTTTTCGATCGGGTTCGTCAGAAAAAACCTTATTAAAGCCAATACCCCAGTCCAGGCTGATGTCATCCTTGAATTCGTGTTTTCCCGTCAATTGGTTGACAAAGATCATGTCCTGGTTGAACTGCACATTCATCACATAAAACCCCTGGTCGGTGTCTATGATCGCATCCCGGTTGGTACCCTGCCCTTCTACACCGTAATAGCCCACTGCATCCGTTGAGCTATTGATAAAAAGGGAATTGAAGTTGACCTTATGGTTTTCATCAATACGATATCCTATATTACCAAGGGCTGTAGTAGTGGTTTTATAGGCGTATTCCCTTACGTTGGGGAAATCCACTTTCAATACGTTGGTGAAATCCCGTGCCGGGCCTTCCCAGATCTCATAGCCGTTACTGAAACTTGCAGCACCAAAGAGACTGATCCTCGAAGCTTTACCAAAGGAACGGGAATATCCACCTTCGATTGCACCAGAGAGGTTTACCGGGTCCCAGGCCGACTGCGGGTCTACTCCATGGGATAAAATGACTGCGAAGGGATCGTTGTCATAACGATTATAAAAACCGTAGTTACTAGGACCTTCACTCCGTACAAAGTCTTCCCCGGCAGCATTGGAATTCTGTCCACTGCCCAAGGATACTTCCAGGTACCCGTCTCCTGTATAATCTTTTGAATTGATGTTAACATTACCTGCAGCAAAGTCCCCGTAAAAGGTAGAAGCATAGGCCTTGCTTACGGCTACGTTCTCAATAATGCCCGAAGAGAACAGATCCAGGTTGATGTTCTTTTTATTAACGTCGTTGGAGGGCAGGGACAGGCCATTCATGGTGGTGGTTTGATAGCGATCACCCAATCCCCGTACATATACGTTACTGGAGCCCTGTTGCTTGGAGATCCCGGATATCTGTGCTACCGCTCCTGCGGCATCGTCAATTCCCTTTAAGGTAAGGGCCTCGGCGCTAACGGCTTCTTCCATAAGCAGGGACTTCTTTTGTTCGAGAAGCAGGGCAACCTCAGAATCTTCCCGGGTGGATATGGTGACGACTACTTCATCCAGGCTTACACTTCCGGCTCCCAAGGCCGCATCTACCCGTGTTTCTTTATCTGCTTCAACGACTACATTGGCGACTTCCAGAGTTTCATAGCCCAGGAAGCTGAAGACCAGGGTATAAGTGCCCGGTTCAACCCTCGGGAATTCGTACAAGCCGTCGAAATCTGAAGTAGTCCCTTTGGAAGTGCCTTTAATCAGTACGTTGGCAAAGGCAAGGGGTTCATTGTTAGCGTCTTTGTCGGTAAGCAAACCCACAATACTACCGTTTTCCTGGGCAAAAGATACCCCTGTTAAACAGAGTAATACAAAGGTTAGTAGTGGTTTCATCCAGAGGCTTTTCATTTTCTGTGGCAAAGAAAGCCTTAGGGTGTAAAGCTCTTGTTAGCTGTAGGTTAAACCTTTTGATGTTTTGTGTTACGAAATGGTTATGGAATGAAGTCAATGTTAAGCCGTAGGAAATCCCTTTCCCTTTTGTCCGGGCCAAAAGATGTAACTTGCGGGTTTAATGGATTCAAATGAACTGGGAACAACTACTTTCACTAAAACGATACGGAGATACCAATAAACGATTGCGCAGGGAACAAGACCCTACACGGCTGGGGTTTGAAGTGGATTATGACCGGGTGATCTTTTCCGCTGCCTTTCGCAGCCTGCAGGATAAGACACAAGTGATTCCCCTGTCCAAAACTGATTTTGTCCACACCCGCCTTACCCACAGCCTGGAGGTTTCTGTGGTGGGCCGTAGCCTGGGACGTTTGGTAGGTCAAAAACTGTTGAAGGTGCATCCCTACTTGCAGGAAACACATGGCTACCACTTCAATGATTTTGGGGCGATTGTGGCCGCTGCAGCCCTTGCCCATGACATCGGGAATCCACCGTTCGGGCACAGCGGTGAAAAGGCCATAGGTGAGTTTTTCACAACAGGTCCGGGAGCACAGTATAGGGACATCCTCACGGATAAGGAATATGAAGATCTGGTAAGTTTTGAAGGGAATGCCAACGGTTTCCGCTTGCTTAATGAGTCCAGGGAAGGGGTACCCGGGGGCCTGCGACTGAGCTATGCCACCCTGGGGGCTTTTACCAAATACCCTAAGGAGTCCCTGCCGAAAAAGCCAACAAAACACATCGCTGATAAGAAATATGGCTTTTTTCAAACTGATCGGCATTCTTTTAAAGAAGTAGCTGAGGAATTGGGGCTGATGAAAAGGGGTGATGGCAGTTCCCTTTCCTATGCACGGCACCCACTGACCTATTTGGTCGAGGCGGCAGATGATATTTGCTACACCATTATCGATTTTGAAGACGGGATCAACCTGGGACTGATCCCTGAAGAATACGCCCTGGAATACCTGATAAAACTGGTGAAGGACAACATAAATACCAATAAGTATAATAGTTTGGTCCATATGCAGGACCGACTGAGTTACCTCCGGGCACTGGCGATCAACACGCTGATTGTGGACGCCGTCCGTATCTTTATGGAGAATGAAGATAAAATACTAAAAGGTACATTTCCAGTAGCCCTGTTGGATAAAAGTCAGTATAAAGCCCAGATTGCAGACATTATTGACCTGAGCATCACACGGATCTACCGGTCTGAGGAAGTGATTGAAAAAGAAATTGCCGGGTATCGCATCCTGGCAGATATCCTGGAAGTGTTTACTACGGCTTTAATACGCGAGAAGCAGGGCAAAGCTTCCAATTACGACCGTCTGATGATGGGGATACTGCCTTCGGTATTCCGTAAAACATCGGGAAGTACCTATGAGATCCTGCTGAACATCTCAAGTTATGTGGCCAGTTTGTCTGATGGTGCTGCCGTACATATTCACAATAAGATTACCGGTAAAACGCTCTAGAAGTTATAGGTAACCCCCACACCCAAAAGCTGTTTGAATTGTATCCTGGGTTCCCCCGGATCGATAATGGTACCGTCATCGGCCCGGACCTCATTGAACAGGATGTCGTCATCATAGATGATCTGGGTACCGATATTGGCTTTTATGTATGAATTCACCTGCAGGTTGAAGTTCAGTTCCCAGTCGATATCCACATTTCCAAAAGACCTAAGGTAATCCGTGTACAGGTTAAGTCGGTGGTCCATGATCACATTCCTGGCAATTTCTGTTTTCCAGGTGTTGTTGATCAGGATCCCAAATTCAATAAAGGTATTTTCCCCCGGGGTAATGATATTTCCTGCAGCATCACGTTCCGCCTTCTTCACACCAAATGCCCCCGCATTGGCCAGGTCCGGGTCCAGCACAAAGGTGGCTTTGAGTGAGGTAGGGGAGAGGTAAAGGTTAAAGCCCTTTCCTTCCGGGATATAAGAGGTTCCCGCTCCGAAGAATAAATATCCCGGGGCCATAAACCTGGAAATGGGGGTGCTGCGGTCCGGGTATTTAAAACCATTAGAAATTTGTGTATTGAAGTTGGCTTTTACCGAATAGTACCAGTAATTGAGCGTATCCCGGCGATACCCAATGGTGGAGCTCAAGCGGATGGCATCATCGGTCTTGCGCAACTTTCTTCCTTCCTGGGCATTGACCCCATAACGGATCACTAAGGAATTGTCCCATTGGAAGTACCGGAACTTGTAATTTCGTTCAAAATTCAGTCCTCCAAGGGCGGAAACCGAGTTATCACCCCCTGCGTTCCAGTTGACAAAAGCCACTTCGCTCAGGTTGAGGGTAAATTCGTTTTCCTTGGTCCAGAAGGAGGGGGTCTTGAATTTTTTCCTCCTTTTAGTAAGCGGTTTGGTGCCCTTGAAGGTAAGTTTGGGCACCGTCAGGTTCACCCCCCTGGGGATGTTCCTGATCTTATATTGCTGCGCCCGGATAACGATGGTGTCTACCACCGTAGTGTCTACCTCGGCTTCCGGCGGAATGGTATCCTGGCCATTCACTTCCCCTGGTACCAGTAGCAGCAGGCCTAACAAGGCAAAGGTGATGGTATAGACGACCCTAGAGCACATCGATTATTTTTTGGATTTCCTTTCGGATCTGTTCCCTGTGCAGCCCGGCCAAACGGTGTAATTCTTCCACCGGACCGTGCTCAAGGAAGGTATCGGGTACCCCCAGTGTCCTGATCGGCAGGGTATATCCCTTTTCTCTGGCATATTCCATGACAGCACTTCCAAAGCCCCCCGCCTTGCTGCCGTCTTCAATGCTCAGGACGCTGCGGTATTCAGCAAATACCTTGTCTAACAATTGGGTATCCAGGGGTTTTGCAAAGCGCATATCGTAGTGCCCTACCTTAGCCCTGTACTTCTCTTCCCGGATGAGGTGGGTGACTTCGTTCCCTAAAGGTCCCAGGCTGAGCACGGCGAGTTGATCACCTTTTGCCAATTCCCGACCTTTCCCCATTTCAATTCTTTCAAAAGGGAGTTGCCATTGCCGGGTTACCCCACGCCCCCTCGGGTAGCGGATAGCAAGAGGATGGGAAATCCCCAATTGTGCCGTGTACATCATATTCCGGAGTTCCACCTCATTCATGGGGGCGGAAATCACCATGTTGGGAATGCACCTGAGGTAAGCAATGTCGTATACTCCATGGTGTGTAGCCCCGTCTTCCCCTACCAATCCGGCCCGGTCCAGACAGAAGATCACGGGCAGGTTTTGCAGGCATACATCGTGGATGATCTGGTCGTAAGCCCGTTGCAGAAATGTGGAATAGACGTTGCAAAAAGGGATCAGTCCCGAAGTGGCCATCCCCGCTGCCAGGGTAACGGCATGTTGTTCGGCAATACCCACGTCAAAAGCCCTTTCCGGGAGGGTTTCCATCATGAATTTCATGGAACTTCCTGTGGGCATGGCAGGGGTGATCCCAACGATTGTGTTGTTCTTTTTTGCCAGTTCCACCAGGGAATGCCCAAAGACATCCTGATACTTTGGATATTCCGGTTCCTCTCCTGTGATCAGGGCACCGGTATCCTTGTCAAACCTTCCAGGGGCATGATAGACCACCTGGTTTTCTTCAGCTTTTTTTAATCCTTTGCCCTTGGTGGTGCTGACATGCAATAATTTGGGTCCGTTCATTTCCTTCAGTTCCCCCAGTACCTTCAATAATCCGGGCAGGTCATGCCCATCAACCGGACCCGTATAGTGAAAGTTCAGGCATTCGAAGAAATGCTCCCCACCGTTGGTCCCTGCTTTGGCCCTGTTCAAATAGGCTTTAAGGGCCCCAACGCTGGGATCGATGCCAATAGCATTGTCATTGAGTACAATCAGTACATCTGTATCGGCAACTCCCGCATGGTTAAGGCCTTCAAAGGCCATTCCGCTGGCTATGGAGGCATCTCCGATAACAGCTATGTGTTTTCTTTTTGTATCCCCCTGTATTTTAGCTGCGAGGGCCATACCCAGAAGGGCTGAGATGGAGGTGGAACTATGCCCGGTGCCAAAGGGGTCAAATTCACTTTCGGACCTGCTGGGAAAGCCACTTATGCCACCCACCTGCCTGAGGGTTTCGAAGGCTTCCTTGCGTCCGGTGAGTATTTTATGACCGTAAGCCTGGTGCCCCACATCCCATATAAGTCGGTCGAACGGGGTATTGTACACATAATGCAAAGCGATGGTTAATTCTACCACCCCTAAACTGGCCCCCAGATGCCCTTGTTTGGCCGCAACGATATCGATGATAGAGGTCCTCAATTCCCTGGCCAGCTCCGGGAGCTGTTCAGGGCGGAGTTTACGAAGTTCCTCTACCGAGTTGATATGTTCCAGTAGTCTCATTGGCGGGCACAAAGGTACATTAATTTGGTGTTTCCCTTAGATTCTCGGCTTACTTAAAAGTGGTATTTTTGTAGCTATGGAATTTAAGCTAGACGACTCCTATTTTATGAAAAAGGCCATTCAGGAAGCCGAGATCGCCTTTGAAAAAGGGGAGGTGCCCATTGGGGCTGTCATCGTGGTTCAGGACCGCATCATCGCCAGGGGGCATAACCTTACGGAACAATTGCACGATGTAACTGCTCATGCCGAAATGCAGGCCATAACGGCCGCATCCAATTTCCTGGGGGGAAAATATTTGCACAACTGTACCCTGTATGTTACACTGGAACCCTGCCAGATGTGCGCCGGGGCCTTGTATTGGAGCCAGATTTCGAAAGTGGTGTTTGGGGCCTATGACCCGCAGCGGGGATTTACAGCCATGGGGGGGCAACTGCATCCAAAGACCGAATTGGTGGGAGGCCTTATGGAACAAGAAGCCGGGGAACACATCAAGCGTTTTTTTATTCAGAAAAGAAACCTGAATTAAAAAACCCCGGGGGTTCCCGGGGTTCAATACGGTCAAAATAAAATATATTAGCCGATCACTTGCACTTGTGCAGCGACCATCCCTTTTCTTCCTTCTTCTTCTTGGTATTCTACTTTGTTTCCTTCCCTAAGCTCCACTCCGTTCAATGCCGTAACATGAACGAAAATGTCCTTACCCGTCTCATCGTTGGTAATGAACCCGTAACCTTTGGATTCATTGAAAAATTTAACTGTTCCAGTCATGTAAAAAATTTAAAATAATAATATTCGAAGTTAATACTTTATGAAGGGATTAGGGCAATGAATACAAAATAATTAAGAATCGCCCTGCCTTTTTTCCTTTTTCTCCCGCATTTTCCGGATGTTTTCATCGGTTAGCATATAATCTTTTACTTTTTTGCCTTTGCTCTCCTTTATCAGGAAAAGGGGCATGGCCACCAGGAATAAACCCACAGTTCCAAAACCGATGTACTTATTGGCCAGCGGCAATTGCTCGTCCTTTATGGAAAACCCATATATGATGGAACCAAAAGAAGCAAGTACCACCAG
>NZ_CEYNTP010000046.1:0-14035 GCF_982873095.1 Lentiprolixibacter sp.
AAATGAAGAATGCCTATTTAAAACTATATGAAATGGGCATAGCCAAATCCTATGAAGTCTGGCAGGAAGGAGAGTTGGTTGGAGGTTTATACGGAATTGATCTTGGGCACGTTTTCTGCGGGGAAAGCATGTTCTCCCGCGCAACAAATGCTTCTAAATTTGCCTTGATAAAACTTGCAAAGGAGCTTCAGGATAAAGGATACCAGCTAATCGATTGCCAATTGTATACGCCACATCTGGAAAGTATGGGAGCTGAGGAAATCCCGCTAGACACTTACCTCAGGATTTTAAAGGGAAAGGACTAAAGTTGTGTTCAGGAAGAAAACATCCGTTGCTAAATTCGAAAAATCCTCCATGCGGTATTCGATACCAGCCTGAAGCTTGGTGCCACTTGTAATCAGCCATCCGGCATTAAAACCCAACCTGTGATCCCATTGCGGAATCTGGGCGTTACTCACACTTAGCAAGATCTCGCCTGTTGCTACCAGGTAGGGTTCCCCAACATCCAGCTTTTCACCCATCAGGGGGCGGTCCAGGGCGAAACGATATCGGAAACGGTGAATAGTACGGCTTTTAAAGATGCGCTGCTCAGCCCTTAATCGTTGCCCAAATCGAGTTGTAAATGGCTTGCGGGTATAATTGTATTGCTGCGTGAGACGTAGTTCATTGCCCCGATCAGGTTCAAACCATTTTCGGAACCGGTACTGCAAGCCAAAACCAACACTTTGGTTGTCCACAAATTTCCAGGTGGAAAAATGGGCAAGATCCAGTTGCCTGCCGGAAAGTTCCCACTGATTATCCCTGTATGCGTAGCTGCGATTGGTCAGGGAGAAATTGTGTTGGTATCCCGGCGCCACCATGTAGTTGATCGATGTTGCCGGTTGCCAGTAAGCGACAAAATTGTCCTGTCCCCTTAAGCTTGGGAAGAAAAACAGCACTATTACGAGCAGACAAGCCCTAATATAGAACATGGTCGTAGTTTGCCGGGAGCGATTTCCTCAGGCGTATGAATTTTCCATTGGCGTCAAAAAGAATTTCATAGTCCTGGAAAAAACGATCCCTCTTACCTGCCACAATCAGTTCGTAATTTATTTTCGGGTCCAGGAGATTTTGAAATGCTATTGCCAGGGTTTCCTCCACAGAACCAAAAGCAGAAAGGGGATATTGCTGTTGTATTTTTCGGATCCGGTATTTCCTGAAATTTGATTTCAAATACTCTGACATAGCCAGGAAGCTCTCCTGAGGGATATCCACCTCTGCAATTTGGATTTCCACATCTTCAAGGGTTCCCTTATCATCGAACTCAATACTGTAATATAGCCGGTCTTTTTTAAACTTGGCTTCAAAGCTGATCTTTGCACTATCCACTTCCTTATAGAACCTTATTCGCTTGGCATCCTTGAGATAGGAGTCAAGGAAGCCGAGGGCATTTTCAGGGAATTGGGCTTGCCTGATGCGATATTCTCGCTCGTATTTGTCCTGCGCCCCTGCTGAAAAGAAAAAAAGCAGGAGCAAAAGGGAGAGTAGTTTGCTATACTTCATCATATCGAAAACAACTGATTTCATGATCATTTACCATTCCGGTGGCCTGCATATGGGCATAGACCACCGTGCTTCCCACAAACTTGAAGCCGCGCTTTTTCAAATCCCTGCTGAGCGTGTCTGAAAGCGGTGTGGTGGCAGGTGCTTCACGGTAATCTGAGATATTATTTTTAATCGGTTTGTCGTTTACAAACCCCCAGATATATGTGCTGAAACTACCAAATTCTTCCTGAACTTTTAAAAATGCCTGTGCATTGGTGACCGTGGCCTTAACTTTCAGACGGTTGCGAATAATGCCCGTGTCCTGCAAAAGACGGGCAATTTTAGTAGCATCGTATCCCGCAATTTTGTGGTAATCGAATTGATCAAAAGCCTTCCTGAAATTCTCGCGCTTGCGCAGGACCGTTATCCAGCTAAGGCCTGCCTGAAAGGTTTCCAGGGTTAAAAATTCAAAGAGGGTTTGGTCATCTTTTACAGGAACCCCCCATTCTTCATCGTGGTAGGCTTCGTATAAGGGGTCTCCCAAACACCAGCCACACCTGTTTTTGTGCATATCGGGCATGTTTCCAACACCTAATTCTGTGAGAATTCAAGATACTGAATTTATGAAAGTTAAGGCAATACTGCAGGAAGGTTTTAGGTCAATTGAATGATGAAAAGATAAAGCGGCATGCCCAGGGTGATATTGAAGGGGAAGGTGATGGCGAGTGCCATAGGGATGTAAAGACTGGGATTGGCCTTAGGCGCGGCCAGTCGCATGGCTGCCGGTACAGCGATATAGGAGGCACTGGCCGCCAATATGGCAAAGAGAAAACGATTGCCCGTGCTTTCAGTGACCAAACTGCTGACCATGGCTACCGCACATCCGTTAATAATGGGAACTACTATGGAAAACAGGGTTGCAAAACCTCCCTTTTTAAGGAACGAGGATAGCTTTTTCCCACTGGTAATCCCCATATCCAGGAGGAATACCGCAAGGAACCCTTTAAAAATGTCGGTGGTAAACGGGGCAATTCCCCTTGCCTGTGCGTCATTCGCTAAAAAGCCGATGAGCAGACTTCCCAGAATCAGCAGCACACTGCCATTGGTGAGGGAATGGTGGGCGATTTTACCCAGTTTGATCCCTTTTTTGTAGCTACCCGCGAACAGGGCCATTAGCAATACACCAATGATAATGGACGGGGCCTCCATAAGGGCCATTACAGCGACCATATGCCCGCCAAAATCAATTTTTTCTATTTCCAGAAAGGATACTGCGGTAACAAAGGTTACGGCACTTACCGAACCATAAGCGGCTGCGATTGCCCCTGCGTTTTCAATACTGAATTTTCGTTTCAGGGCGAAAAAGGTGTATAAAGGTACCAGTAGCGCCAGGAAGATGCCGAAAAGGAGTGACCAGAGGATCTCCAGGTTCAGTTCACTGTGTGCCAACTCCTGTCCACCCTTAAAACCGATAGAGAATAAAAGGTAAAGGGATATGAACTTTGAAGAGTTTGCGGGGATTTCCAGATCGCTCTTCAGTTGTACGGCAATTATCCCGAGAAAGAAGAACAGCAAGGCTGGATTGGTTAAATTGTCGAGCAGGAGATGTAAGTCCATATCGGGCTTTAAGAGTTATTTTCCTGGTTGATGGATTGAGGTCGCATCCGCACGTCTATATGGCTGTTGATCTCCAGTACCAGTCCTTTGTTCCTTGCGTGTACGACCATTTCTGTTATTTCTTTTTTTGCTGCTTTTAAGGCTTTGATGCGCTCCTCCGAATAACTGATATCCTGGTCGGCGCCATCGTGAAGATTCAGGATCTGAATGCTGTGAAACTTGATCTTATCATTGATCAGCGTCAACAATACATCTGCGGCATCGGACGGACTAAAAGTGCCTTTTACAAGGGTAATACTCCCCGGGGATGTGTTCTGCTGCCCCGGGGAATTCTTGCTCACCCTCTTTTTCTTTTTACCACTCCTGACCCAGCGGGTAAGTATGTTTTCCATCTAATATGTATTTGTTTTTGGTTACGATGATATCGAGATCAATAGTAAAAAGAAGGTTGTAAATACATTAATTAATATTTAATATATTTATATAATGCATAAATAAAAATTATGCAAGTTGTTTGAGCTTTTGCTGATTCATGGGCGGAGGCACAACTGTTTGGGAGCTGTA
Source organism: Lentiprolixibacter sp. (assembly GCF_982873095.1). Classification (NCBI taxonomy): domain Bacteria; kingdom Pseudomonadati; phylum Bacteroidota; class Flavobacteriia; order Flavobacteriales; family Flavobacteriaceae; genus Lentiprolixibacter; species Lentiprolixibacter sp. The sequence goes on from NZ_CEYNTP010000046.1 coordinate 3,706, forward strand.
TGGCCCATACGCTTCAGGCCCATGGCCAGCCCTTTAGTCTGCCAGTGTGATTTCAAGTACGCCGTTTATCTTTAATTTTTTTCCCTGGTAACGCACCTCGGAAATGAATTCTCTGGCGATCTCCTTTTCTGCCTGGAGTTCACCAATGCGACTGTCCGGATATTCCGTATCTGCGCCATAGTATCCTTCGCAAAGTGCAAGCCGCTGTAACTTGTGAAAGTTGATCTTCTGATCAATGAGAGAGATGATCACATCTGAGGCCTCAGAAGGCGTAAACTCGCCATCTACGAGCTGAATGTTCTGTTTTGTTTTCATAATAGATGCTGCTTTGTGGTTGCCCACGGTTAAATTTTTGAGTTTAATGCTTTTAATAGTGTAACTGCTCCCAAGATGAACCCCCCTGCTAACAACCTGTCCATGAACAGGTAGTTATTGAGGAAGGAGAATACCAGGGCCACACCCATCAGATTCAGAAGGAGCAAAAAAAGAAAGGCATCGTAGAATACCTTTCGCTTGTCCTTTTTACTTTGGGTTGGGATCCGACTGTTATTAAGTCGGATGACCCCGTTTTCTATTGGTGATCTTTGCATAGCTTTTTTCCCATTCTGTTTTTCCGAGGCAAAGATGAGAAATAATAATAATAAATAAATATTTATATTTGTAATGTAAAACATAAACATAAATTATGAATTATACGTTACATCAGTTGCAGGTTTTCTTGAAAATTGCTCAGCATCAGAGCATTACTAAAGCCTCAGAGGAGTTGCACCTGACCCAGCCAGCGGTATCAATTCAACTTAAAAAATTCCAGGATCAGTTTTCAATCCCCCTTACTGAGGTGGTGGGAAGACAATTGTTTGTGACAGAATTTGGCAAGGAGATCGCGGATGCTGCTGAAAAAATTCTCAATGAAGTGTATGCCATAAACTATAAGACACTTTCTTACAAAGGAAAACTGGCCGGACGTCTAAATATTTCTGTGGTTTCTACCGGAAAGTATGTTATTCCCTACTTTTTATCCGGGTTCATGGACAAGCACCGTGGTGTGGATCTGATCATGGATGTTACCAATAAATCGCGCGTAGTGGAAAGCCTTGAGAACAACGAAGTGGATTTTGCCCTTGTTTCTGTACTTCCCAAAAAGCTCAAGATAAATACAGTGGAACTAATGGAAAACAAGTTGTTTTACGTTGGGGCCTCTCATCTCGACCTGAAAAATTCGGCGAGCAAGCGTCAGTTGTTCGAGGAATTGCCACTCATATTTCGGGAGATGGGTTCTGCCACACGTAATGCCATGGAGGCTTTTTTGGCGAAAATCCGGCTCCCTGCCCCTAAAAAGATTGAACTCACCTCCAATGAAGCGGTCAAGCAGGCCGTCATCGCCGGCCTCGGATGCTCCATCATGCCGTTGATTGGTATCAAGAACGAATTAAGGAATAAGGACCTGCAAATCATTCCGGTGAAGGGCTTGCCCATTTCCACGACCTGGAACCTGATCTGGTTAAAGTCAAAAGCCTTATCGCCGGCAGCCGAAGCTTTCCTGGAATATATAAAGGCAGAGAAGGACGAGATCATCGCCCAACAGTTTAGCTGGATAAAAGAGTATTAGGAATTAAAGGCATAGCAGGGAGAAATAAAGCACCGGCCTGAGAACGAATGAGTTAACGGTTTGGAATCTGCTGGTGACCGGTGCTTGTAGAACTTTTTATTGGCTAAGCTCCCCTGACTCAAGTGCGCTTTCCAGGGATGCAGTAACAGTTGGGAATGCCCTGAAGAATTTCAAGCCATCCATCCTGCTTAGGGTTACAATTGTATTGCCTTCCTTGTCATAAGAGACGGACTCAACCACTACTTTCTTTCCGGAGACTTGTTTCATGCCGGCAATGCCACCCCTTTTGATGATGAAATTTTTTCTTGGAAAATGAATGTGCTTAAAATCCGGACCCGAAGGTTCCTGAATCACCAATACATCATTTACCTGTACCTCCTGTGGATTGTTTTCCGGAGGAAAAATACTGTACCATCCGAATAGTAAAAGACTCAATACAATTGCTTTCATACGACTACTTTTTTAGAATTCAACTTCAAGCTTATCTTCTTTTATACTTGCTTTCAGATTTAATCGCGCCCGGACCTTAGGATAATAGTTAAAAAAATCCTTTCCATTTTCCTGACGCATGACCAGTTCTACCGAGCCATCACTCTGCGGGTTTACCTCTTCTATGATAAGTGTTTTCCCATAAATGTTAACGGTCTTTCCCATGCCCTGGTTCAGTATAAATTGCCCCAGGGGATCTGACAAGGTCAAAAATTTATCCTTCTGCAAGTCGAGTTTGCGGCTAACAGGATCTAAAACAGATGCTGTTTGCGGAGCATCAAACTCATAGGCGTCCAGGGAATACACTTTGTCCTGTGCCGCTGCGGAGCAGGCTGTTATTACAAATATCGTAAAATAAGCTCGAATCCCGTACCTCATTTTATGGCATTGCAGGAATTATATGCTGCGTTTTGCGAATATAATATCTCATAACATTTTACAAAGTATTACTAATGTTAAAAGAAAGTTAAACTATTAATATATGATAGTAATACTATTATATTTGCGTTCGATTAAAGAAAAGCGTATGGAAAGGTTGTTGAAATCAGTGAAGATCGCGATCAATGAAAAGATCTATGTTAAGGATCCTGAGTCCTCAGATTTGGGCAAACGGATCATTGAACACGGTATCCATATGATCCATGATATGGGCTTTGAGGCATTTACCTTTAAAAAGCTGGGTCAAAGGATCGGGTCCAATGAAAGTTCTATTTACCGGTATTTCGAAAATAAGCACAAGTTGCTGCTATACCTTGCTTCATGGTATTGGGGATGGCTGGAGTATCAACTGGTCTTTGCCACGAATAGCATCCCCAAGCCCGAGGATAAACTGGCCACGGCAATACGCATTCTCACGCGGGCAACCGAGGTAGACGCATCTTTTTCACATATCAATGAGATCCTGCTGAACAAAATTGTGATCAACGAGTACTCCAAATCCTACCTGACCAAGGAAGTGGATATGGAGAACAAGGAAGGGTATTTTGTGATCTACAAACGGTTAGTTAACCGCATTCGCGAGATGATACAAGCGGTAAATCCAGACTATGATTACCCGGCCAGTCTTGCCAGTACCATCCTGGAAGGCGGGTTGCACCAGTATTTTCTCATGGATCATTTCGCCTCTATGACCGATTGTAATGATGACATTCCCCCAGCAGATTTCTTTGTTGATCTGGTTTTTAAAACCTTAAAAAAAGACTACAATGGCTAAAAACGTACTTACCGCCTGGCAGCGGCTAATTGGTATGCTGAGACTCGATAAACGGGATATTCTGCAAACCTTCTATTATGCCATTTTCGCAGGTTTGGTAAACCTGACGCTTCCACTGGGTATTCAGGCAATTATCAACCTTATTCAGGGTGCACAGGTGAGTACTTCCTGGATTGTTCTCGTGATATTGGTCACCCTTGGGGTTGCCTTTGGGGGGGTGCTTCAGTTAATGCAGATACGGATCATCGAAAATGTGCAGCAGAAGATCTTTACACGGGCATCTTTTGAGTTTTCTTACCGATTCCCCAAGATCAAAATGAGCGAATTACGGGATTATTATCCGCCGGAGTTGGCCAACCGCTTTTTTGATACGCTTACCGTACAGAAGGGACTGGCCAAGATCCTTATAGATTTCCCCGCTTCCTTATTGCAGATCCTTTTCGGGTTGATGCTGCTCTCATTTTATCACCCATTTTTTATCATCTATGGCATCCTGTTGTTGATTCTGATCTATTTGGTATTCAGGTTTACTGCACAGCGGGGACTGGAAACCAGCCTTGAGGAATCCAAGAGCAAATATAAGGTGGCCCACTGGATACAGGAGGTTGCACGATCTATTGTTAGCTTTAAGCTCTCCGGGAGAACAAGCCTGGCCATGGATAAGAACGATGTTCTTGTGGAGGAATATCTTGGGGCACGGGAGAGCCATTTCAAGATCCTGGTAATACAGTTCATCCAGATGATCGGGTTCAAGGTACTGGTTACCATTGGGTTGCTGCTCATTGGAGGACTTCTGGTGCTCAACCAGGAAATGAACATTGGTCAGTTTGTAGCTGCAGAGATCATCATTCTATTGGTTATCAGCTCCGTAGAGAAATTGATCCTTGGATTGGAGACCTTCTATGACCTGCTCACCTCTCTTGAAAAGCTGGGACAGGTAGTAGACAAGGGGCTCGAGCCACAAGATGGCGAAAAACCCTTCGCGGAAAATGAAGGTTTCCTAGTAGAGCTGGATCAGGTCAGCTATAATGTGCCAGCTCGGGAGAAGGAAATTGTGAGTGGGGTGTCATTTTCGATCACTCCGGACTGCACCATTCTGCTTCAGGGGAATAGTGGTTCCGGTAAATCCACCTTGTTAAGGCTTATAGCAGGCATAATTGAACCTACCAGTGGTTCCATTTTTGTGAACAATGTTTCGCTCAGAAGCCTCAACCTGAACTATTACCGTTCACATATCGGAAAATCCCTTGCGGAAGAATCTCCTTTCGAAGGGAGTATCCTTGAAAACATCACTTTTGGAGACAAAAATATCTCTGAGGAGGATGTCTACTGGGCACTGGATCACGCGGGACTGACTCAATTTGTGAAGGAGCAACCCCACGGGCTAAAGAGCACCCTCCATCCCGAGGGAAGGCAAATCCCCTATGTGATCGCGAAGAAAATAGTTCTGGCCCGGAGTATTGTTAAACGGCCCAGATTACTGATCCTGAAAGACCCACTGGATCATTTTGACAGGGATGAGGCCAAGAGAATCATGACCTTCCTTACGGATAAATCCAATCCCTGGGCACTGATCGTGGTAAGTCACAATACGGATTGGAAAGCCCGCTGTAGCCGGATCATTACAATGAAAAACGGAAAAATAGTAGAAGAAAGTTAGCATCATGCTGAATATATCACCAAACAAATTAAATCAGAAGGTTGACCTGCTGCGTTTTAAATCAGCAAGTAAGGTTTTCCATACCCGGCACTACAAGCACTTCAACCGGTTCTTGTTAATATTTGCCGCAATACTGTTGATTATCCTGTTCCTGCCGTGGACGCAAACCATCTCGGGAAAAGGGTACTTAACAACCCTGAAGCCCGACCAGCGGCCTCAGACCATACAATCGCCCATTCCGGGAAGGATTGAGCGTTGGTATGTCAGGGAAGGGGATTTTGTGCAAAAAGGAGATACCATCCTCCATATCTCGGAGATTAAGAACGAGTACTTCGACCCCCAGTTGGTGGAGCGTACGGGACAGCAAATCCGCGCCAAATCTCTTTCTGTAAGTTCCTATCAGGAGAAAGTAAAAGCGCTGAACAACCAGATCAATGCCCTTACCAAAGAAAGGGGGCTGAAACTGGAGCAGGCCCGTAACAAACTGTTGCAGGCCAAGCTAAAAGTACAGAGTGATAGTATCGACCTTGAGGCGGCAAAGACCAACATTACCATCGCTGAGCGACAGTACGACCGTGTGGTACAACTCGAGAGGGAAGGGTTAAAACCTGTCACCAGTGTGGAAGAGAAACGCTTGAAATTACAGGAGGCACAGGCAAAGCTAATCTCTCAGCAAAATAAACTTCTGGCGAGCAAAAACGAAGTGATCAATGCCGAAGTAGAAATCAACAGGGTGGAGGCCTCCTATACAGATAAGATCTCCAAGGCACAAAGCGATAAGTTTACAGCGGAAAGTAATCAGTTTGATACCGAAGCCCAGGTTACCAAACTTCAGAATGAGTATACCAACTATGAGATCCGGAACAATTTATACTACATCCGTGCACCTCAGAGCGGTTTTATAAATAAAGCCTTGCGGGCAGGAGTTGGAGAAACCTTTAAAGAAGGGGAGCAATTGGTGGGAATAATGCCTTCGGAGTACGAGATGGCGGTGGAAACTTTTGTGAAGCCGATAGACCTGCCATTGATCCACCTGAAGGAGAAAGTACGAATACAGTTCGACGGCTGGCCAGCTATTATTTTCAGCGGTTGGCCCAACGTTTCCTACGGCACCTATGGAGGGGAAGTGGTAGCCATTGAGACATTTATCAGCAGCAATGGAAAGTACCGCGTTCTGGTAGCGCCAGATCCGGAGGACCATCCCTGGCCCGTGGACCTGAGGGTGGGTTCAGGGGCGAACACCCTGGCCCTGCTGGAGGATGTCCCTATCTGGTTTGAACTGTGGAGGCAGCTTAATGGCTTCCCCCCGAACTATTATCAACCCTTTGATAACCAAACGGCAGAAAAGAAATAACAATGAGGCAGTTTGCTTTCATACTTCTAACCTTTTTAGGCCTCTTTCATGGAGCGGCCCAGGATACACTTGTGCTCAATTTCAAGGAATACCTGGGATATGTGAAGAAGTACCATCCCATTGCACGCCAGGCGGAACTGCAAATTGGAGTGGGACAGGCCAATCTTATGAAAGCCCGTGGGGGATTTGATCCCAAACTGGAACTGGATTATGAGCGCAAGCAGTTCAAAGGAACCGAATACTGGGATCGCCTCAATGCCACCTTTAAGGTGCCTACCTGGTTTGGGATAGAGTTTAAAGGCAATTTTGAACAGAACGAAGGGGCTTTTATAAGTCCGTCTGAAACCGTTCCCGTTGACGGCCTTTACAGTGCAGGAGTATCCGTTCCCGTAGCCCAGGGCTTGTGGATAAACGACAGGATGGCTACCCTAAGAAAAGCCAAGCTCTTCCGGGAGCAGACCAAAGCAGACAGGGACCTGGCAGTTAACACCATTTTATTTGAAGCCTCCAGGGCGTATTTTGACTGGTTGCAGGCATATCGCGACAGGGAGGTATACCGGAATTTTCTAAGCAATGCGCGCATACGGTTTAACGGGATCCGGCGAAGTGCCCTGGCGGGTGATTTGGCAGCTATTGATACCGTTGAAGCTAAAATAGCCGTGGAAAACAGGCAACTCAGCCTGGAGCAGGCCAATGTGACCTATTTTAATAAATCACTGCAACTGGCCAATTTCCTCTGGTTGGCGGATAATGTGCCGGTGGAATTGCAGGAGAATGTGATCCCGGATATCCGTTTGGACGAGGAAATTGACCTTACACTCGAAATCGGGGGGGCACCTCTGGACAGTTTTACCATGGAAAGCCATCCTAAACTTCGGTCCCTGGGGTACAAGGTGGCGGGCCTTGAAGTAGACAAGAGGCTCAAAGCAAATAAATTATTACCAAGGATAGATTTGGAGTACAACTTTCTGACAGAAACACCGGAGTTGATCAATTCCTTTGTCACCGATCAGTATAAAGGGGGGATAAATGTCCGCCTGCCCCTGTTCCTGAGAAAGGAAAGAGGGGATCTGAAGTTAGCTAAATTCAAGCTCCGGGATGCCCAGTTTGAATTTGATAATGCAGAGGTGGAGATACGCAACAAGATACGGGCGATCTACACAGAGCTCAATTCCTTTGAGAGTCAGAACAGGTTGATCGCCTCTATTGTATCGGACTACAATACCTTACTGGCTGCTGAAGAACGCAAATTCAGTTTCGGAGAAAGTTCGCTATTCCTGATCAATTCCAGGGAAAGTAAACTTATTGAGGCAGAACTGAAGCGCAACCAGGTTCAAAACAAATATTTTTCGGCCAAAGCAAAACTTTTCCGCAGCCTGGCAATTAACCCGGAAAATTTATAATCCTTACTGCGCATCATATTTATTCCAATAATTTGTAAGGAAATTGAATCTTAGTCTACTACTTTTGGCGAGGTTAGATCACAAGAAAGGTTTTAATGGAAAAGGGAGTTAAAAACAGAGTTCACGATCTTTTGAGAAACGCGATACCTAAGGCCATGTCCTATGAGGACTATCGAAAACTTGTTGACCAGCTGGCAGCGGACGGGGATACAACCGGGGATACAAAATCAGCATCCCTTATTGGGTATACCCAATTGAATAGCAGGCGGATGAAGCGCTGGGACAAAACCCTTAAATTTTCACAGGAACAGATAGAACGTATTCAGGCCTTTGATGGCCAGGTCTTGTGGCTGGTCCTGACTGAGAGCTGGTGTGGTGACGCGGCACCCAGTATGCCGGTAATGCATAAAATGGCCAGTCTGAACCCAGGGATTACATATCGAGTATTGCTCCGGGATGAACATCCGGAACTAATGGACCATTTCTTAACTGATGGCGCCCGGGCCATACCCAAGTTGATTATGTTGGATCAGGCTACACTGGAGGTTTTGGGGGAATGGGGCTCCAGGCCCGGGGTAGCAGCAGAAAAAGTCAGGGCATTTAAGGCAGAAAATGGCCAGTTAAGCCCCGAGTTTAAAGAAGATTTGCAGCTTTGGTACAATAAAGACAAAGGCTATCATACCGTTGAAGACCTGATAGGCCTACTTGCTTTGAAAGAGGTAGGTGATGGTCCCGATCTGTGAACTTTTGCTGGAAGGGTCAAAACGGGCCTTTAGGGCATAGGTGATCGCATTATCAACCAGACAGCCATTAGTGGTATTTGAGCTCTTGCTGTTAAACGAAGCTTCCTGTACGAAGCCATCTGCCCCCACTTTGATGTTGATAACCACCTTGCCGCCCTCGATACAGGTGTAAATTGGCGGAGGTAATTCATAGCTGAATCGGTCTACCAGCGAATAGGAAACAGAGGTCCTTTTATTTTTAAGGTCATTGCTGAAGGCCTTTTTCTTGGCTTCGATCTCATCCAATTTTTGTTTGTTCATTTCCCTTTGCTGCAGGATCTCCTTTAGGTTGGTGGAGTACCCGTTATCAGAACTCAGAAAATCACGGGCCTCCTCGGCATCCATCCCTTCCGCTCGTTCCTGCAGGATTTCTTCCAAAGTCTTCAGGGGTTCGGGATTGTCAAAAGTGGGTTTAGCGGCCTCATTAAGAGCCATATGACTCTCCACCGGGTCGGTATTGGCAAGGGTTTGTTTTCGTTCTTCCTCTTCCAATATGGCTTCCAGTTCTTCGTCGGCCAGACTGAGTTCAATAACGTACTCGTCTTGTTCTTTGGCACCAAGATGAATATTGAATAGCATGAGCACCACGATAGACAGGGAGAATATCGTGATCAACAAGGAAAGCTGACTTCTATTTAGATCTATAGGGCTACTCATTTGATGCCAAAAATTGACTGCTTATGACAACCGTTGAATCAGGGATTAGCACCTTCAATATGCAAATTTTCCTTGAATTCATTAGGCGTTATCCCATTATTTACGTGATAATCCCCTATTTTGGTTCTTCTGAGGGCTGACAAATACCCCCCGCTCTGCAGGGCTTTACCATAATCATGGGCCAGGGATCGGATGTACGTACCTTTACTACAGACCACCCGGAACGCTACTTTGGGCAATTCGATATTAGTAATTTCGAAGTCAAGGATTTCAATTTCCCGGGGGGGTATTTCCACCTCTTTCCCTTTACGCGCATACTCGTAGAGACGCTTTCCTCCTTTTTTTACGGCTGAAAAAACAGGGGGTTTTTGGATGATTTTGCCGACAAACTTCTTTGCAGTGTTTCGGATAAGGTCCTCTGTGATATGGTCTGTGGGGAATTCCTCTGAAATTTCGGTCTCCATGTCATAGGAAGGCCTGGTGGCTCCAAGGGTTATGGTTCCCGTGTATTCTTTTACCAGGCCCTGGAGTTCAGGTATTTTTTTTGTGAATTTCCCGGTACATACCAGCAACAGGCCAGAGGCCAAGGGATCCAGCGTACCAGCATGGCCCACCTTGATCTTTTTCAACTTGAATTTCCGGCTTATTGCCCAGCGAATGGCGTTGACTGCCTGGAATGAGCTCCATTCCAGGGGTTTGTCTATTAGCAGGATCTGACCTTCCAGAAAGTCTTCTTTGCTTTTCAAAATACGTGTTTCATATCAGTAATGCCTGCTTAGCTCAAAAAGCCATATCCAATCGCAAGCAAGCCAATGAGCAGGCAATACAAGGCAAAATAGGTGAGTTTGCTCTTCTTTACAAGCTTTATCATCCAGGTACAGGCAAAAAGTCCGGCAAAAAATGCTGCTGTAAATCCTATTAGTAGAATGGAAAGCTTATCGTCCTGAACAGAAATTTGGCCGCCCATGATATCCTTGCCCATTTTACCAATGATCAGAGGGACCACCATCAGGAAAGAAAACCGCGCCGCCTTGCTTTTGTCTACACCTAATAACACAGAAGTTGAAATCGTGGCCCCGCTACGGGAGATCCCGGGTAGGACGGCTATTGCCTGGGAGATCCCGATGATCAGAGCAGTGAGATAGGAGGCCGATTTATCTGTG
>NZ_CEYNTP010000047.1:0-14017 GCF_982873095.1 Lentiprolixibacter sp.
GGACACCGGCCTGAATACAGGGGGAATGGGGGCAATTTCTCCCGTACCCTTTGCAGATCCGGAATTCATGGGTAAAGTAGAGCAACAGATCGTTCTTCCTACGGTAAAGGGCCTTGAACAGGAGAAACTCCCCTACAAGGGGTTTATTTTTATTGGACTCATCAACGTAGACGGCAATCCAAAGGTCATCGAATACAACGTGCGGATGGGCGACCCTGAAACAGAGGTAGTCCTGCCCCGTGTAAAAAACGACCTGCTGGAAGTTTTACTCAGCCTCAGCAAGGGAGCACTGGATACCGTGCAGTTAGACATAGACGAACGTACGACTACTACGGTCATGGCAGTTTCGGGAGGTTATCCGGAAGGTTATCAGAAAGGGTATCCCATTAAAGGCCTCGAGACCATCAAAGAATCACTGGTTTTTCATGCGGGGACCCAATTACAGGACGGAACAGTAGTCACCAACGGTGGCCGGGTGCTGGCCATCACTTCATATGGTGACAGTATGTCCCAGGCCTTGCGAAAGTCATACGACAACCTGAAAAAGGTTGATTTCGAAAAAATGTATTATCGGAACGATATCGGTTTCGACCTATAGGTAAGAGTGTGCGGTGATGCTTTTGTCTTCCTCACCGCGGACATCATATTTTCGGAGTTCCATCAACCAGTAAATCATGGCTATGGTCCCTATGATTGTAAAAATCCAGTTAACCATATTGGAGGTCCACCAGTTTTCCATGAAGCGGAAAAAGTCATAAGGCCAGAATAAACCGTTAACGAATAAATCCTGTATACCCTCAAAAAATGCTTTCATCTTGGTTATATTTACAGGGCAAAAATATAAAAAGCAGGGATGATTTCAAGTGTTTTTGGGAAAACAAAACCAATTAACTACATCATCCTCCTGTCCTTCCTGTTTCTTTTTTACTGGTATACCAACCTTTATCTGTACGGAAATAACTTTGATACCCTGGATTGGATCATTCAGGCTACGGTACTTGGCTTCCTGCTCTTCTCCATTTTTGTTGTGAACTTTGTGGTAACCCGTAACCAGATAACAGGAACTAATTCCTATGCCATCCTCTATTTTACCTTGCTGGTTATTTTGTTTCCGGGTATCCTGAGGGATAATAATGCCATTCTTTGTGGATTCTTTCTTATGCTGGCGTTCAGAAGGGCCATAAGCCTGCGATCCCTTAGGGATATTAGAATGAAACTCTTCGATGCGTCGCTCTGGGTAGCGGTGGCAAGTTTATTCTATGACTGGGCCCTCCTATTCCTTATCCTGGTTTTTGCCACACTTTACATGTACGAACCCAAAAACTTCAGGAATTGGCTAGTCCCTATTATTGCAATGGCCACGGTGGCATTAATTGTGTTTTCGGTATTGATACTCACCGGGAATACTGATTTTTTTGTCAACCACTACACCTTTGAATTGGGAATGTACTCAACCCCGGAAACCCTTCTGACCCACGGACGTAAATGGATAGGTTACGGAATAGTGATCCTGCTTGTTGGCGTTTATGTTTTTTTCAAAATTGGAAAATTGGGTTTGGGGCGTATCAATGTGATGCGGATCGTAGGTATTTCCTTCGCCCTGGGGATGGTGATCTCCTTATTGGAAACCACAACAGCTACCTCCCCCGTATTTTTAACTTTTTTGCCAGGAGCAGCTTTGCTTGCGAAATACGTGGAAACCATTAAACGTTCAAAAATCAGGGAAACGGTATTAATCTTTTCTGTTGTACTACCAATTCTGTTTCTGATTGCAGAACATATGGTGAATTAAAGGTATCTTTGAGTCAAAAGCTTACTGCCATGTTTAGTGATTTCGCCTTTGGCATTTTCGAGAAAAGTATTCAGGAGTACCACATAAAGGATGACGTAGACCAGCCTTTTAGCAATCCCTACCCTAAGGAGGATATCGCTCACCTGCTCTATCGGAAAAACTGGATAGACACGGTGCAATGGCATTACGAAGACATCATTCGTGACCCGGAGATCAGTCCGGAAGCTGCGTTAGACCTGAAACGGAAAATAGATGCCAGCAATCAGGACCGTACCGACCTTGTGGAGTATATCGACAGTTATTTTTTAAACAAATACCAATCGGTACAAATAAAGGACAATGCCACTATCAATACGGAAAGCCCTGCCTGGGCCATTGACAGGCTCTCTATCCTTGCCTTGAAAATTTACCATATGCAGGAAGAGGTAGACCGTAAAGATGCCAGTGCCGAACACAGAAAAAAATGCAACCAAAAACTGCAGGTACTGCTACAGCAAAAAGCGGATTTATCAATGGCAATTGACCAATTGATAGCGGATATTGAAGCAGGAAGAAAGTACATGAAAGTCTATAAACAGATGAAAATGTACAACGACGAGGAGTTAAACCCTGTACTTCGCGGTGAAAAATGATAACTACCACCTATTGGTAATTCGATTGTCTGCCTTAGGCGATGTGGCCATGTCGGTGCCTATCCTTAACGCACTTGTAAAGAAATACCCGCAATTAAGGCTAACTGTACTCACTAAAAAAGCCTTTGCCCCCCTTTTTGACGAGGTCCCCAACACGCAGGTATTTGCTGCTGAGGTGAAGGGACGGCATAAGGGGATTCGCGGTCTCTGGCGATTATATAAGGAACTCTTACCGCTTAATATCAATGGCGTAGCCGACCTTCATAATGTCTTGCGGAGTAATGTATTAAAGCGGTATTTTCTGCTTTCAAAGATCCCGGTTGTACAAATAGACAAAGGGCGCAAAGAAAAAAAGTTGCTTACGGCAGCGAAAAACAAGGTGTTCAAACCACTGAAAAGTACACTGGAACGATATATTTCAGTATTTGAAGCCTTAGGATATGCCATAGACCTATCGATTGTAAAGCCCTTAAAGAAGAAAACACTTCCGGAAAAGCTGCTTAATAAGATTGGTCAGAATAGCCGAAAATGGATTGGAATAGCTCCATTTGCGGCCTATCCCGGGAAGACGTATCCCTTTCCGATGATGGAAAAGGTTATCGGGGCACTCGATCAGACTGGTGAATACCTGATTTTTCTTTTTGGCGGCGGTGAGGAGGAAAAACGTATCCTTGAAGAAACGGCTTCCCGATATTCCTACGCCATTAACATGGCAGGGGTGACCAATCTTTCAGAGGAACTGGCGCTGATATCCAACCTGGACCTGATGGTGTCCATGGATAGCGCAAATGCGCACCTGGCGGCCATGTATGGCATCCCAACGGTTACGCTTTGGGGAGTTACTCATCCCTATGCCGGGTTTTATCCCTTTGGCCAGGATCCCGAGAATGCCCTTCTGGCAGACCGTAGCCTGTACCCCTTGATTCCCACCTCGGTGTATGGTAAGCGCATGCCTAAGGGCTATGAGCTGGCCATGGAAACCATACCTTATGAGGAGATCCTCAAAAAGGTAGAGCATATCCTGGGATAAGGATTGCCGTACCTTATGCCAATTCCCTTTGGACCAGACTGTTGAGGTAGCCTCTTAATTGCGTTATATAACTATAGCGCAGCTGACTGGCACTTCCTTCCACCATTAATGTCCGTATTCCCATGTAGGAGGAGATCAGGAAGCTGGCAACGGCCTCACTGTTGACGTGACGTGCTACAAAACCATCCGTTTTCCCTTTTTGCAGGAGGGTAATCAGGTTTACCTCCCAGATTTTAAGGATATCCCTGAGGTAACGGCTTATGGTTTCGTTTCTTCCATTGAACTCATTAAGGAAATTATTCAATACAAAGCCGTAATCCATTTCATTGTGTTCAGCGGTTTGAAGTGCATTCTCCAAACATTTTTCGATGACCACAAGAGGATTCTTCTTGCCCTCGATCGGCTCGATAAGGGTGCCGTAAACTTTCTGTACAATCAGATTTTGAATGATACTGATAAAGAAATCTTCCTTGGATTGAAAATGGTAATAGAAGGCCCCTTTGGAAAGCTCCAGGGATTTCAAAATATCGTCAATACTGGTATTGTAATAGCCCTGTTCGTAAAATAATTCAAGGCCTGCGACTTGCATTCGGTGCATGGTGGCCATGCGTTTGAGATTCTTATCCATCAGATTTGGGTTTAAGGGTTAAAAGACCATCGGGTCTAATACAAGAACCTCCCAAACTGAGGGAAAGGGGATACAAACGGATGTACGAATCGAAAAACTCGACAAGCGGGTCAAAATCCGATCAACTACACTTCACAGGCGAAATGAACCGACCACTTAGTCGGTAAAATTGATCGACGAACGGCACTGTTTTCATCAAAGCTTGACAAAATAGGAGGGGTTTTATACCTTTTTATCAGGTAACTGCCCCCTGACAACTACTGCCTGAACCTGCCGTACAACCATAGCAATGCTGTGAAATAACAATCTCGCGATTATTCAACAAGGATTCATTGTAATCCCTGATGTGATGTACCCTGCTGTTCACCTTAAGGTCCAGCATCTGGTTAAAGTCACAGTCGTACAGCCATCCGTCCCAACTCACGGATATGGTATTGGTACACATTACATTTTGCACGGCTGCTGGGTTGTACGCTTCCACTAGGGCATACATATAGTCCTCGTAGTTTTCCGAAGCAATCAGATAGTCCAGGAATCTGGATATGGGCAAATTCGTTATGGCGAATAAGTTGTGGAAATCAATATCAAAGTCTTCCTTTAATGCCTTTTTGAAATCCGATTCGAGGGCTGCCTGATCTCCTGGCAGGAATGCCCCGGAGGGGTTGTAGACCAGGTCGAGCCGAAGTGAACTCCCCGGCATCCCGTAACCTACGGCATTGAGTTCTTTAAGAGCGGTAATCGATTTGTCGAATACCCCATCCCCCCGTTGCTTATCTGTTTTGCCGCGGGTGTAATGCGGCATGGAGGATACTACGTGTATGTTGTGTTTTTTAAAGAATTCCGGTAAGTCGTGATACTTCTTGTTGGCCCTCATTATGGTGAGGTTAGAACGGACGATGAAATCCTGTATCCCGGCTTCAGCAGCTTCTTCTACAAACCAACGGAAATTAGGGTTCATCTCTGGCGCACCTCCTGTCAGGTCTAAGGTGTGTGCCCCTGTCTTGCGTATTACTTTCAGGCATTCCTCCATGGTTTCCCGGGTCATGATTTCCTTTCGGTCAGGACCGGCATCAACATGGCAATGCTCGCAAACCTGGTTACACATATAACCTACATTGATTTGCAATATCTCCAGTTTCCCGGGCTTAAGGGGAAACAGACCGGTTTCAGCCAGTTTGTCCTTAAAAAAGGGCAACTCCCCTTCCGCAAAGATCGAATTGCTCAGGATGTCCAGTTGTCTTTGTGTATCTGCCAGTTTACTATGTCTGGCTTTGAGTGATTTAGTTTTCATAATACATAAGGCAGTCAAAGTCCTCTAAGCCGAAACAATACATAGTTCCTTACAGGGAGTAGCTGCCTTTAACAATTTACATGGATAATTTGTTGTATTTGTTCATCATCTGAACGCCGTGGACCAGGGTTGCCCCACTTTCAATAGCGGCTCCTGCGTGTACGGCTTCCATCATTTCCTCCTTGGTGATCCCGCGTTGTAACCCGTCCTTGGTATAGGCATCGATGCAGTACGGGCATTTTACCACATGGGCAACCGCCAGGGCAATCAACGACTTTTCCCGCGCACTGAGCGCCCCTTCTTCAAAAACTTTTCCGTAATAGTCGAAAAAGCGCGTTCCTATTTCTTCACTCCATTCTGTGATGTTTCCGAATTTTCTCAGATCCGCTGGATCGTAATATGATTTGGCCATTTTATCTCTTTTGTAATATGTAATTAGGGACTCCTGCAGGGCAATATACTGCAGGAACCGGTGAATAAATTTTTGGGAATACTACCCCTAAACCTTGTCTAAAGGGAAAATGCAGGTGAGCCCCGGGTGTGTACGCCTCCCCTTAGCGACAGGGGAAAGGGGGTTTTGAGTAAGGGAATATCAATTTTTTGTTTCGGGCTGCAGCGCAATAACAATTTGTATATACCAATAGGTATAATCATCGATTGTGCCACGACCTTTGCGATATCTTCTGTGTTATCCAGGTCTAAAAGCGGCTGTAGCACTTGTATTTCCTGCCTGCCTTCGTGCAGGTACTTCAACATTTGTGCAAATACCTTATGGGTGTTCCAGGAAACCGTCTTGAATTTTTCTTCGAAAAATGCCGCTCGGGAGATGGCTAACAAATAGAATCCGCCATCCTCGCTGGGTCCCAATGCTGTCTGTCCTTTTTTTAAGGAGTTCAGTGCATCTTTGAGATGGGATATGTTCAGTGCCGGGGTGTCGTTACCAATCGTTATCAGGCCTTCGTATCCCAGTTCAAAAATTTGCTTGATAGCATGGGTGTAGCGTTCGCCAAATGAGTCACCCACTTGCTCCTTTTCTGTAAAGTGGTAAAAAGGTATTTGAAGTTGCCGGGCCAGTTTGATGCTGTGTTCGGTCAATAAAGTGAAGATCTCGTCGGAACCGCCAACAACTTTGCGTTCCCTTTCTGCCTCCGGGGAATTCGCAAATATCAATAGGGCTATGTTATTTGTTACAGCCGATCGCATCACTAAATTTTCCCCTAACTTACAATTATATGCTCAAAAATGTGGGGAGTTCGCATCGATTTAACAATGCGCTGGCATTGGTGCGATGAATTACACAAGCCGACAGCCCGGTCGGTAATCCCTTTAGCAGATACGGCGTCGGAGATTTAAAATGCGGTTGATATCCTGAAAATTAACGACAAAAAGTAGCTTTTTGAACATATGAAAAGAAAATCAGCCGCATTACAAACTGATGGGTCGGTTTTAGCTTGATATCAATTCCCGATAAACGGCAGCCTGTCTGACTGACTCCAGCAGGAATTCACTTGGCCACGAGCCTAAACGTCGTCGTAATCTACTGTTATTCTGTCTGTGGTGGGATGTGCCTGACAAGTGAGTACAAATCCCTCAGAGATCTCACTGTCGGTCAGGATCTGGTTCTTCTCCATCACGGCGGCTCCATTCGAGACTCTGGCAATGCAGGTACTGCATACCCCTCCCTGGCAGGAATAAGGAGGATCAATATTGGCCTTAATGAGGGCATCCAGGATCAATTCCTTATGATCCATCACAACTTCGTGTTTTTCCTCATCCAGTATTACTGTAACCGCAGTTTTTCCAGGTGATAGTTCAGACATATCGCTTTCTGTTTTAGAAGAAGTGAACAATTCGGTTAGAATATGGTCAGCTGCCACACCTTCATTTTCCAAAACCCCTTTTACAAGGGTAATCATGGGTTCTGGTCCACAAAGGTAATAAGAGTCTATATCAAAATCCCTGAAACGGTTCTTTAAGACAAAATTCACGATGGATGTGTCTATTCGTCCAAATAACGCATCCTCCTCTTTAGCCCGGCTAAAAATCAGCTGAACTAAAAACCTATCGGTATATTTATTTTGTAAAGCCTTGATCTCTTCATAAAACATGGTTTCAGACAGGTTCTGGTTGCCATATACCAGGATGAATTTGTTTTCCGGATGACTTTCCAGCACCTCCTGGGCAACGCTCATGATAGGGGTAATGCCGCTTCCTGCAGCAAAGGCCATGATCTGGCATTTTTTATCTGAATCAAATACAAAACGTCCTTCCGGAGGGCACACTTCCAGGACATCACCTTCCTTGAGTTCCCTGTTGGCATATTTGGAAAATGTTCCGTCTGATACCTCCTTTACTCCGATAGTCAGGTCAGGTGCTCCCGGAGCAGAACTGATGGAGTAGGCCCGTCTTACCTCTTCACCATTGATCTCCTTTTTAATGGTAATGTACTGACCGGCTTTAAACCGAAAGCTGCCATTGTGTTCCCCTCCGGTGCCAAGTGTAATGGCAACGGAATTGGGGGTAAGGGATTTAATTCTCTTTACTTTCAGGGGGTAGAATGTACTCATTTAAGCAAATTTTTGGCAAAACTACACATTGATTTTCATGCCCTTCCCAAAAAATAGGTTAAAACTGTAACAAAATATATATTTGGCCTACTAACGCAATGACCAACACTACAGGAGAATGTTCAGACATTTTATCAACCTTCAGTGGAAATCCTTTTTCAGATCGGCCTCATTTAAAACCAACATCGGGTTTAAGATCCTGATGATTTTCGGGGCACTCTATTTTATTGTGGTTTTCCTCGCCCTGGGACTAAGTTCCTATTATATCATTGACAAATCCGGCCTCGGAGATCCCTTACAAGTGGTAAACGGGATAATGATCTATTACCTCGTAGCAGATTTGTACATCCGCTACGTGCTTCAGAAAATGCCGGTGATGAATATCCGGCCATTGTTGTACCTGCCATTCAAAAAGAGCCAGGTGGTGCAATACTCTCTGGGAAAAACCTTGTTTTCTTTTTTCAATTTGGCCCATGCTTTTTTCTTTGTCCCATTTTCAATAATACTTATCGTAGAAGGCTACAATCCTCTGGGCATAGTAGGCTGGCATTTGGGAATTTTCGCCCTCTTTTTTACGAACAACTTCCTGAATATCATGATGAATAACAAGGACAGTGTATTCTATCCTGTTATTGTGATTCTGGTAGGATTAGGCCTGTGCCAGTATTATGGCTGGTTTGATATTACCCTATACACGACCCCGCTTTTTGATGCGCTCTATGAGCAGCCTGTGTGGGCCCTGGTCCCCTGGATACTTTTGGGGACAATTATTGTCGCTTCTTTTCGATATTTCAAGAAACACATGTACCTGGATGGGGGATTGGCCACCAAACATACAATTGCCAAGACTGAGGATTACACTTGGCTGAACAGATTTGGAAACCTCGGCGTATTTCTTCAGAATGATATTAAACTGATAAAGCGCAACAAAAGGTCGCGCACAACGGTAATCCTAAGCCTCTTGTTCCTGTTCTATGGCCTGTTGTTCTTTACCAATTCCATTGAGGCCTATGAAAACCCGGTGTGGAAGATCTTTGCCGGTATTTTCGTCTCAGGTGGGTTCCTGTTCAGTTTCGGGCAGTTTGTGCCCAGTTGGGACAGCTCCTATTATCCCCTGATGATGAGCCAGAATATACAATACAGGGAATACCTATCTTCCAAATGGTACCTGGTGATCATTGCTACTGTGCTGAGTACCCTTGTCAGTGCCTTTTACCTCTATTTTGGCTGGGAAGCCTACCTGGCCATTGTGGTAGGGGCCATTTACAATATAGGTGTGAACTCTTACCTCGTGCTTTGGGGAGGGGCGTATATCAAAACCCCAATCGACCTGACCTCAAATAAAAAAGCCTTTGGAGACAAACAGGCCTTTAATACCAAAACCTTATTACTCACGATACCCAAGCTGTTGCTTCCCCTGGTGGTCTATGCAGCAGGGCACTATCTGGTAAATTCTACCGTTGGGTATATTCTGGTGGCACTTACCGGTATCATTGGCTTCGCTTTCAAAGAGGTGGTCTTCCGGAAAATTGAAAAAATCTATAAAAAAGAAAAGTATAAAACCTTGCTGGCATACAAGCAAAAAACCTGATAACGACTATGATTAAGGCAGAAAACCTTAGCAAGACCTATGGAACCCAAACGGTTTTAAACCTTGAGAACTTAGAAATACCCAAAGGGCAGAGTTTTGGTTTAGTAGGTAATAATGGAGCAGGAAAAACAACATTTTTCAGCCTGCTCCTGGATCTGATACAACCCAGCACCGGTAGGGTTCTTAACAATGATATCGAAATATCCAAGAGTGAGGCATGGAAACCCTTTACTTCGGCTTTTATTGATGAGAGTTTCCTCATTGGCTACCTTACACCGGAAGAGTATTTTTACTTCATAGGGGAATTGAGGGGCAGGAACAAGGCCGATGTAGACGCTTTGCTTTCACAGTTCGAGGATTTTTTCCACGGGGAGATTTTAGGACAGAAAAAATACCTGCGCGACCTTTCAAAGGGGAACCAGAAAAAGGTAGGCATCGTGGCCTCATTTATAGGCGATCCTGAGGTAATTATCCTGGATGAACCCTTTGCCAACCTGGACCCTACCACACAGATAAGGTTAAAGGCACTTATCAAGGACCTGGCAGAGAACAGAGATGTCACCATATTGGTATCAAGTCACGACCTCATCCACGTTACTGAAGTCTGTGAGCGAATTGTGGTACTCAACAAAGGGGAAATAGTTCGGGATATTGCGACCTCCAAGGAGACACTGAAGGAGCTCGAAAGTTTCTTTGCTGGCTAACGCTATGAGATTTTGTTGCAGCCCCTTTATGGGTCTGATTTTCCTTGATTAAAGCCGCTCTTTACAAATTTGTCCGGGCCCTGCCGGGCCAGATCCCAAGAAATGCGCGCTAGGGTATAATAATATCGGGCTTTTTAAGTTTAGGTTTTATAAGAATACCAACAACTTTGAAGCTTCGATTTTCACTTTTATTCGCTGGTGTTCTTGGGGGCATACTTTTTAACGCTTGTTCTACCAAGAAAGACGCATTAATCAATCGTAACTGGCACGCACTTAACACCAAGTACAACGTACTGTACAATGGTAACCTCGCTTTTGAGGAAGGCCGCGAGCAGTTAAACGACACCTATCAGGACAATTACTGGGAGATCCTCCCTGTGGAACGGCTGCAGGTAAGCGAGGAGATCCGGCTGGATTCAGAAGACAACAACCCCAATTTTCTCAGGGCCGAGGAAAAAGCCACCAAAGCCATCCAAAAGCACGGGATGGAGATAGGAGATGAAGAGCGCAACCCCCAGACCGATGAGGCTTTCCTGCTTCTGGGCAAGGCCAGGTATTTTGATCAGCGCTACGTTCCTGCTTTAGAAGCCTTTAATTATGTGCTGAGAAAACACACCCGGAGCAACAAGCTGAACGAGGCCACGATATGGCGTGAAAAAACCAATATCCGCCTGGGGAATGAGGAATTGGCCCTTAAGAACCTAAAAACGCTTTTCCGCTACGAGAAGTTGAAAGACCAGGAGTATGCCGATGCCCATGCTATAATGGCCCAGGCCTATATCAACCTAAAGGCGCCGGATACCGCCATACAACAACTCAAGATCGCAACAGCGTACAGTAAAAAAGGGGCTGAAAAGGGAAGGTACCTTTACATTTTGGGGCAGCTCTACAATCAGCTGGGGTACAAAGACAGCGCAAATCTGGCATTTGACAAGGTGATCGCCTTAAACCGGAAAACACCACGGGTATACCTGATCAATGCCCACATTCAGAAAATTCAGAACACCGAGATTACACCCGAAAATCGGGAAGCCATGCTCGAGTACCTGAAAGACCTGGAGGCCAATCGGGAAAACAGGCCTTTCCTGGATAAGATCTACCGGGAGCTGGCGGTATTTCATGCCCGGGAGAAACAAGACAGTCTGGCTTTGGTGCATTACAATAAGTCGCTTAGGGTAACCCGCAATGTACCGCAGCTCAATGCATTGAATTATGAGGACCTGGCGACCTATTATTTTGATGAAAACCAGTACGGCAGGGCAGGTGCCTATTATGACAGCGTCCTGACCAATCTGTCAGAAAACACCAAAAAATTCAGGACGATAAAAAAGAAGCGGGACAACCTTGAAGATGTAATAAATTATGAGGAAATAGTGCAGTATACAGATAGTGTGATCACACTTTATGAAATGCCTGTTTCTGAGCGCCGCACTTATTTCGAGGAATATATAGCAGCATTGAAAGCTGAGGAAGAAGCGGCCAGGCAAAAGGAGGAAGCAAGGATAACTGCTGGTTTCGCCACTTTTGTAGAATCTAAGGGGGGTAAGGAAAATAAGGGGAAATTTTATTTCTACAATATCACCAGCCTGGGCTACGGCAAGAATGATTTTAAAAATAAATGGGGAGATCGTGTACTTGAAGATGACTGGCGTTGGAGTAACAAGAGCCGGATACAGCCTTCCGATATAGCAGGCGGCGAACTTCAGTCGGGAGATCAGGCAGAATTCGAGCTCTCGGACGACGAGAAGTATTCTGTAGACTACTATTTGAATACCGTACCGGATCAGGAACAAGTAATTGACAGCCTTAGAAAAGAGCGCAATTTTGCTAACTATCAGCTGGGCCTCATCTACAAGGAAAAGTTTGGGGAAAATGTACTGGCCGCGGAAAAACTGGAAAATGTCTTGTCTGGTAACCCGGAGAAACGATTGGTGCTTCCTGCTAAATACAACCTGTACAAAATCTATGAAGCTGCCCAAAGTCCACTCGCTGCAGACATGAGGGATCGCATCTTACAAGAGCATCCGGATTCCCGGTATGCGATGGTATTATTAAATCCCCAGGCAGTGCTTTCGGCTTCCCAGGATTCGCCTGAGGCGCAATACGCTCACCTTTATGAGAAATTCAGGAAGCAGGAATTCCTGCAGGTGATTACCGGGGCGGAAGAACGGATCAATCAATTTGCCGGAGACCCTGTTGTTCCCAAACTGGAAATGCTCAAGGCCAATGCAATTGGTCGTCTACAGGGATTTGAGGACTTCAGGGAGGCGCTGAATTATGTGGCCCTGAATTATCCAAATAATCCAGAGGGTAAAAAAGCGCAACAGATCATTGCCGAACAGCTGCCCAAACTTCAGAATAAGGAATTCTCGGCAGCAGGGACAGTGAAAGGAGGCAACTGGAAGGTGGTCTTCCCATTCAAACGCAGCCAGAACGAAGTGGCATTGAAGCTCAAGGAGCGGCTGGAAAAATCAATAGAGGACCTGCGCTATAAAAATGTGGTTTCACGGGATATATATAACCTTGAAGAACAATTTATCGTAGTGCATGGGTTTGCTTCCGAGGAATTCGCCCTAGGCTATGTGGAACTGCTAAAAAAGAATAAGGACTACCGGATTGATGCCTATAATTTCGTAATTTTATCCGCTAATTATAAAGTCATCCAGGTCCACAAGAATCTGGAGGCTTACAAGGAAAAGATGTTAACCCCAAAACCATAAACAAAATGTTTTCCGAAAACAAAAAACCTAGAACTATGAATGAAATTGGCGGGCAACCCAACAGGATTGAAAAAAACACTAAAATCAAAGGCGATATCGTCTCTGAAGCCGACTTCCGAATTGACGGCAAGTTAGACGGTAATGTAAAGACTTCAGGGAAAGTCGTTATAGGAAAAGGTGGTTACATCCACGGGAAAGTGGAATGTGTTAATGCCGATATTGAAGGAAATTTTAACGGGGAATTATTGGTTTCTGACCTGCTGTCCCTCAAGTCTTCGGCCGTGATCGAAGGAACCGTTTCTGTGGCCAAGCTATCTGTGGAACCCGGGGCTACTTTTAATGCCTCTTGCACAATGAAAGGTAAGGGAGGATTGAGCAGTACCACACCAGGAACGGGCACTTCTGCAGCTCAGGGCACTTCAAAAGGCAATATTTCCACTTCGAAGAGTTCCGGGGAAACGGTGAAGGCCTAACAAGCTCTTACGAAATTCCAGTCGGAAGCGTACCCGGCCAATACTTCGGGCAAGGTTATGCCTGCCCACCAGGGTGAGCTAATTTGTTATATTGTGCCTATGCCAGATTCCAAAAACAAAGCCAAGTATTGGTTAAGCCTTACGGGAATCGCCGTACAAATGGGGGTTATTATCTATTTGGGTGCCTGGTTTGGGCAGTGGCTGGATGAAAAATACGAGTCGGAAGGCAACACCTACACTGTTTTCTTCACCCTGGTTGCAGTAGCGATTTCCATGTACCTTGTGGTAAAACAAACCAAAAAGCTCAACTCATAAATTGGTAAAAAAATCACTTTCCTTTCTTTTCCAGGTGGTTGTTGCCCTTATTTCGGCAGGGATTGTCCATTATGCCGCCCTGTATGCATGGGAATGGCCAGCGGTGGTCCCTGATATGGTTATTGCCTATCTGCTAAACCTGGCCCTTGCTGTTGGTATCTATATGGCCATGCTGCAGTTCGCTGCACAGAAAAGCAGCTACCTCGGCTTTTTCTTCCTGTTTGGGAGTGTTTTGAAATTTGCGGCTTATTTCATTATTCTGGAACCCATTTTT
>NZ_CEYNTP010000048.1:0-13950 GCF_982873095.1 Lentiprolixibacter sp.
ATGTACGGAAATTGGGCCCGAAACAGATATTCCCGGCCATTTGCACGCCTTCAGCCAGAAATTCGAGGTAGATAAAAACGGTTTTAAGTTCATCAATAACGGGTTGTTTGGTTATATGGCTTATGACGCTGTGCGGTATTTTGAAGATATTGAGCTCAGCAAAAAGAAAAATGAACTGGGCATACCAGATATCTATTATGCGGTATATCAGAATATCATCGCCATCAATCATTTTAAGAACGAGGCCTACCTGTTTGCCCATTGCTACGAATCAGAAAGTAACCTGGACGATCTGGAACAGCTCCTAAGTGTTCGCTCCTTTGCCTCCTATTCTTTTACTAAGAATGGGGATGCCTCCTCCAACCTGGAAGATGAGGAATACATAAACCTGGTGGAGCAGGCTAAAAAACACTGCAAACGCGGGGACGTATTCCAACTCGTGCTCTCAAGGAGGTTTTCCCAGGGCTTTAAGGGAGACGAATTTAATGTCTACCGGGCGCTGCGTTCCATCAACCCCTCCCCTTACCTCTTCTACTTTGACTACGGGAACTTCAAAATATTCGGGAGCTCCCCGGAAGCCCAGCTTGTGGTGCACAACGGAAAGGCCGAAATACACCCTATTGCAGGAACATTCAAAAGAACAGGACACGATGAAGAGGATGCCCGCCTTGCAAAAGCCCTCACCGAAGATGACAAGGAGAACAGCGAACACGTGATGCTGGTTGACCTGGCGAGGAACGACCTTAGCAGGCATGGCAACATGGTGGAAGTAGAGAACTATCGGGAAGTGCAATATTTCTCGCACGTTATCCATCTCGTATCCAAGGTTACGGGGCGCATCAAACCTGGGGTGCCCACTATGAAAATCGTGGCCGACACCTTTCCTGCCGGCACACTTAGCGGGGCACCCAAGCACATGGCCATGCAGCTCATAGAAAAATACGAAACGGTAAACCGGGATTACTATGGAGGTGCAATAGGCTTTATGGCTTTTGACGGGGATTTCAACCACGCGATCATGATCAGGACCTTCCTGAGCAAGAATCATATGCTCCACTTCCAGGCTGGGGCCGGACTGGTGGCTGCTTCCGATCCGAAAGCCGAACTACAGGAAACCTATAACAAACTCGGGGCCCTCAACCGGGCGCTGGAAATGGCTGAACACATCTGAAATGAAAAAGGTTCTTGTCATAGATAACTACGATAGTTTTACCTATAACCTGGTGCATTACCTGGAAGAACTGGGCGCCCAGGTCACGGTGAAGCGAAACGACCAGCTTGAGCTGGAAGAAGTTGCGCCCTTTGAGAAAATTGTACTGTCTCCCGGACCGGGAATCCCGGACGAAGCAGGCCTCCTCAAAGAGATTATCGCTACCTATGCCCCGGATAAAAGCATTTTCGGAGTATGCCTGGGCCAACAGGCGATCGCCGAAGTCTTCGGGGGCCGGCTGATCAACCTGGACGAAGTATACCACGGTATTGCTACGGACGTAAAGCTGGCCAAGGAGGATGTGCTTTTCTACGGTTTGCCTGAGGAATTTCCGGTAGGACGCTACCATTCCTGGGTGGTAGACCCGAAATTACCAGATTCCCTGGTAGGCACCTCCTATGATGCACAGGGGCAACTCATGTCCCTCAGGCATGTCACTTACGATGTGCGGGCCGTACAATTCCATCCGGAATCCATCCTAACCCCGCACGGAAAAAAAATATTGGAAAACTGGTTAAATCACGAAACATGAAGGAAACATTAAACCGGCTGATCAATCACGAGATCCTCTCTAAAGAAGATGCAAGACAAATCCTGGTCAATATGGCCAAGGGATCTTACAATACAAGTCAGATTGCCGCCTTCCTCACCGTCTACATGATGCGCAGCGTCACTATTGAGGAGCTGGAAGGATTCCGTGATGCCCTACTTGACCTCTGCCTGGCAGTTGACCTTTCAGAATACGACCCAATCGATCTTTGTGGGACCGGAGGAGATGGCAAGGATACTTTTAATATTTCAACCCTGGCTTCATTTGTCGCAGCAGGGGCCGGACTAAAAGTAACCAAACATGGGAATTACGGGGTGTCTTCCACCTGCGGGAGCAGCAACGTTATGGAATTCCTGGGTATAAAATTCAGCAATGAGCCGGATTTCTTACGGAAATGTATTGAAGAAACGGGCATCTGCGTGCTGCACGCCCCCCTCTTCCATCCGGCCATGAAAAACGTAGCCCCCATTCGAAAAGAACTGGCTGTAAAAACCTTTTTCAATATGCTGGGGCCTATGGTTAACCCGGCCTTCCCAAAAAATCAGATGGTTGGGGTCTTTAACCTGGAACTCGCGAGGATGTATGGCTACCTCTACCAGAACACGGATAAGAGGTTTACCGTGCTTCACGCCCTGGACGGATACGATGAGATTTCGCTTACCGGCCCCACTAAAACCATCTCAAACCGCAATGAAGGCATCCTCCAGGCAGCTGATCTGGGGGTAGCGGAAGTACACCCGGAGGACATTGCCGGAGGGAATACGGTGGCAGAATCGGCACAATTGTTTATCAATATCCTGCAGGGGAAAGGGACGGCTGCGCAGAACAATGTGGTGTGTGCCAATGCCGGGCTGGCCATTAGCACGGCAAACGAGATATCGCCCAAAGAGGGGTTTGAACTGGCAATGGAATCGCTAATGAGCGGACGGGCAAACGATTGCCTGAAGAAATTACAAGAATTAAGTGCCTGACATGGATATTTTAGAACGCATAGTGCGCGACAAAAAAGAAGAGATTGCCCTGAAAAAGCAGGTCTTTCCACAAGGCTTCTTTGAACGTTTTCCCCTTTTTGAGCGGCAGTCCCCTTCCCTTTCAACAGCCCTGAGAGAAAAGGGGCTGGGAATAATCGCCGAACACAAAAGGCGATCGCCCTCACGCGCCGTCATCAACAACTCCCTGCGTGTATGGGAAGTAGCTGAGGGCTATGAGCAGGCGGGTGCATGTGGCATGTCAGTGCTAACGGATGGAAAACATTTCGGGGGGTCCCTGGATGATTTGCTGGCAGCACGTGCAGCCAGCCGATTGCCACTGTTGCGAAAAGACTTTACTATAGATGAATATCAAATCCTGGAAGCAAAAGCCTACGGTGCCGACGTGATCTTGCTTATTGCGGCCATCCTGAGTACGGATCAAATCAGAAGCTTTAGTACCCTGGCCAGCAGCCTGGGCTTGGAAGTGCTTCTGGAAGTACACGATCGGGAGGAGCTGGATCGCTCCCTTTTTCCAGGCATTCAGATGGTGGGGGTGAACAACCGGAACCTCAAAACATTTGAGGTAGACCTGGACACCAGCAGGTCCCTGGCAGCACATATCCCCGAAGAATTTGTGCGGGTGTCGGAGAGTGGCATCAGCAAGGAGTCGGCCATTAAAGATCTCAACGGTTACGGGTATCAGGGTTTCCTGATCGGAGAAAATTTCATGAAAACTCAGGCTCCCGGAAGGGCGGCAAGAGAGTTTATTAACAACATTCAGAAATGAGATTGAAAGTTTGTGGTATCAGGGAAAATTTAGGGGATGTGGCCGGCATTTCCCCGGATTACCTGGGCTTTATATTTTGGGAGCCCTCACCCCGATTTGTCTCCAAAAAACCTGGCACTTTGCCCCCGGGCATTGAAGGTGTTGGCGTTTTTGTGGATGCTGAGATACCCTACATCCTCAAACAGGTTGAGGCTTTTGGGTTGTCCCTCATACAACTTCACGGGAAAGAAAGCCCGGAATTTTGTACTACCCTGCAGGAAGCCCTGAATACTTCCATCGGAACTAAGCACAAGAAGGTGGAACTGATCAAGGTGTTTTCTGTTAAAGATGATTTTGATTTTGATGTTCTCGGCCCATATGAGCAGGTATGTAATTATTTCCTTTTTGATACAAAGGGGAAACTACCTGGTGGAAATGGCTATGCCTTTGATTGGCAATTGCTCCGTCAATATCCGTCCAGCAAGCCGTATTTTCTCAGCGGTGGCATAGGGCTGGACGAGGTGCCACAGCTGCTTCGCTTTATGGAATCTCCCCAGGCGGAGTATTGCCATGCACTTGATGTAAACAGTAAATTTGAAATACAACCGGGATTGAAGAACATCCCGGAACTGAGCATATTTAAAAAATTGGTATTTGAAAGCAGAAAAGATGAGTTATAATGCAAATGAAAAAGGGTATTACGGGGAATTCGGTGGTGCCTTTATCCCGGAAATGCTGTACCCCAACACCGAGGAATTGCGAAGGCAGTATGTGGAGATCACTGAATCCCGGGGATTCCAGGAGGAGTTTCAACAATTACTAAGGGATTATGTGGGTCGCCCTACCCCTTTATATTTTGCCCAGCGTCTCTCAGAAAAGTACAATACAAAGATCTATCTGAAAAGGGAAGACCTCTGCCATACAGGTGCCCATAAGGTGAACAACACCATTGGTCAGATCCTATTGGCTAAACGCCTGGGAAAAAACAGGATCATTGCGGAGACCGGTGCCGGACAACATGGTGTGGCCACGGCTACCGTATGTGCCCTGATGGGTATTGAATGTGTGGTCTACATGGGTGAGGTAGACATTGCACGGCAGGCCCCGAATGTGGCCCGTATGAAAATGTTAGGGGCAACTGTAAAGCCCGCTACTTCGGGCAGCCGAACCCTGAAGGACGCGACGAACGAGGCCATCCGTGACTGGATAAACAACCCGGTAAACACCCATTATATCATTGGCTCCGTTGTGGGGCCTCACCCCTACCCGGATATGGTGGCCCGCTTTCAGTCAGTCATCTCCAAAGAAGTACAGCAACAACTGCAGGAAAAAGAAGGTACGCCTGATCCTGATTATGTGGTGGCCTGTGTAGGTGGGGGATCCAACGCAGCAGGCCTGTACTACCACTACCTGGATAATCCTGAGGTTGGGATCATTGCAGTAGAGGCTGCGGGAAAAGGCATACACTCGGGCGAAAGTGCTGCTACCTCGGCCCTGGGCAAGGTAGGGATTATCCACGGGAGCAAAACGCTCCTCATGCAGACACAGGACGGTCAGATCACCGAGCCGTATTCTATCTCGGCCGGGCTGGATTACCCCGGGGTAGGCCCCATGCATGCCCACCTGTACACCTCAGGACGGGGAGAGTTTATTTCCATCACGGACAAGGAAGCCATGGAAGCCGGATTGCTAATGTCCCAACTGGAAGGGATCATCCCGGCCATAGAGACCTCTCATGCCTTTGCCATTTTTGACCAGCGACCTTTCGCCCCCAATGATGTTGTGGTAGTAAATTTGTCAGGTCGGGGCGACAAGGATCTGCAAACCTATATCGACTATTTTAAGCTCTAGTTAAGAGGAATGAACAGGATAACGGAAAAATTACAGGAAGAAGGCAAACTGCTGTCCATTTACTTTACTGCGGGGTATCCGGAACTTGAGGATACAGTTCCTATTATCAAAGCCCTGCAAGAACAGGGGGTGGATATGATAGAGATAGGCCTGCCCTTTAGTGACCCGCTGGCGGACGGACCCACCATACAAGCAAGTTCCACCGCGGCCTTGCGCAATGGAATGACCACCCAAAGGCTTTTTGAACAACTCAAAGGGATACGGGAGCACGTGGATATCCCCCTGATCATCATGGGGTATTTTAACCCTGTCCTGCAGTATGGGGTGGAAGCATTTTGTGCGGATTGTGCTGCAGCAGGCATCGACGGTCTTATCCTGCCTGACCTTCCCCTGGATGTCTACCAGGAAGAATACGAGGACATCTTCAAGAAGTACGGCTTGCTAAATATGTTCCTCATCACTCCACAAACCAGTGAGGAACGCATCAGGGAGATCGATAAGGCCTCAGGTGGTTTTATCTATATGGTAAGCTCGGCAAGTACTACCGGGGCGAAAGAAGGTTTTGGGCAAGAACAGCAAGGGTATTTTAAGCGCATTTCAGAGATGGAGCTCAAGCATCCTCAGATCGTGGGCTTTGGGATCAGCAATGCACAAACCTTCCGGGAAGCCACCAGTCTGGCTAAAGGCGCCATCATTGGTTCTGCCTTCATTAAACAGCTGAGCGCTGAAGGAAAAGACGGCATCGCTGCCTTTATCAAATCAATTAAAAACAACTCATGAACTTTCTAAACAACTGGAAGATAATCATCCTCTTGTGCCTCACCCTGGGGTTGGCGCCCTATGTGCCTGAACCACATCTTTGGGGAAAAATCCGATGGGTTTTGGGAGGGGCTAAGGGAATGGCCGCAATAGACTATTTTGATCTCCTAATGCACGGTTTCCCCTTTCTGCTTCTGATCCGCCTGCTGCTTCTGAAAATAATCGCGGGATTTCGTAAATAGAATTCCCTACATTTAGTCTCCTTAAAAACGAAGCTGAAAATGAAAAAATTTATACTGCTGGGGATGCAGTTATTTGTATTTGGATTGTTTGCCCAGGAATCCGGTCCATTACAATCCCAGGTCAGGCATGCGATAGACGAACTCCGGGATTTTGTGGCCATCCCGAATGACGCCCTGGATGCTGCAGACATCAACAGGAACATCACCTGGTTAACGCAGAAATTCAACGCCCGCGGATTCAATTCCACCGTACTACCTACAGAAGGAAAACCCCTGTTCTTTGCGGCCCTGCCTATGTCTGATGATAAACCCACACTTTTGTTTTACATGCATTTTGACGGGCAGTCCGTAGACCCGAAACGCTGGGAGCAATCCAATCCCTATGACGTGGTGTTGCGGGCACCGGGTCCAGAAGGCTGGGAAGACCGCAGTTTTGATGAACTGCAGGACAGCATCCCCGGGGACTGGCGCCTTTACGGCAGGTCCACCGCAGATGATAAAGGGCCCATCGTGATGTTTCTCAATGCCATAGACCTGTTGAACAAGAAGGGTGAGACCTTGCCTTTTAATGTTAAACTCATACTCGACGGGGAAGAAGAAAGGGGCAGTACCCCCCTGCCAAAGGCGGTTCGAGATTACCGTGAGCTCCTGGAAGCAGACTATCTGATCATAAACGACGGTCCTGTCCACAGCTCAGGCCTTCCCACAATCGTCTATGGCTGCCGGGGGATCACGAGCATGACCTTGACCACTTACGGTCCCGTAAAACCTCAGCATAGTGGCCATTACGGCAACTATGCCCCCAATCCTGCATTTCAGTTATCCCAACTGCTGGCAGGCATGAAGGATGCGGATGGAAAAGTGGTGATCCCTGGATATTACCAGGGTATTTCTCTGGACGAAGCGTCCCTTGATGTCCTTAAAAGTGTCCCGGATGAAGCAGAAAAAATAAATAGCTTTTTGGGGATATCCCGCCCGGAAAAGGTAGGTGGTTTTTACCAGGAAGCCCTGCAATACCCTTCCCTCAATATCCGTGGGATGAGTTCCGGTTGGGTAGGTGATGAGGCCAGGACGATTGTCCCGGCAACAGCAACGGCAGAAATTGACCTGCGCCTGGTTCCCGAGACGGATGGAGATGCCCTCAAATCACTGGTGAAAAAATACATACGGGATCAGGGTTTTTATATTACTGAAACCGCACCCAGCCCTGAAATAAGGGCAACACATACAAAGATCATTGAGGTAACGGAAAGCGGCGTGACCCCTGCCTTCCGGACCTCTTTAGGTGAGCCCTTCGGCAACTTCCTGCTTGGAATGCTCAAATCGACCTTTGGTCAGGAGGTGGTTCAGATTCGTATCATGGGGGGAACCGTTCCTATTGCGCCCTTTATTAACGAGCTCAAAATACCGGCCTTTATTGTGCCCCTGGTAAATCCGGACAACAATCAGCACAGTCCCAATGAAAATTTGAAAATAAGTCAAATTACCTATGGGATAAAAGTCTTCTATACCCTTTTGAGTACTACACCAGAATTAGGTAAGTAAGGCTTACTGTGGCCTGTAGAAGCCCTTTTCTTCGAGCAGGGTATGGACATTGTACCAGAATACCTTGGAAGTAAAATTAGAGCTTTCAGCACCCTCTTCAAGGTCTTTCAGATCCTTCTTAACCTGACTTTCAAGCGTGGTTTCGGGTTCTTCAGGCAACTTGAGATATGTCATTTTCCAGTCTGGAAACATGCGTTCCAGGGTTTCTCCTTCCGAAAGTACTTCAGACATACTGTGGCGTTTATCGCGTTCAATATGCTTATACAATTCTTTGACTACTTCCTTTTCCCCTTCCAGGAGTTGCACAAAATACCCCTCGTTGTAGACCAGGCATCCGGTTAATTCTTTGCTGGCATTATTGGATTTGGATTCCTCGAGGATATCGCGGATATCAGCAGCAGTGATCCCTTCCGCAGCCAGGGATCGATAGGTGAGTTGATATAACATAGCTAGGGCGTTTGGAACTACAAGTTAGAAAATTAGTCCCTATTTCAGCATCGCACCAGTGCAAATTATTTATGCCGAGTTTCGGCTGGCATTGATGTTACCATAGAGGGATCGGGTAACGATTTTCTCGTAGACCTCGCTATTATTAACCTTCTGCCCAATTTTCTGCAAGGCATACTGCTGTATGACCAGCAGCGGAAGCACAATGTTTTCCCTTATCCTGATAGATTCCCGGGAGATGGCCTCATCTTCCATGAGCACCTTGGCCCCGGAAATTTCCAGTAGCATCTTTTTGGAGAGCAGGTATTCCTCGTACAATATATGCCAGAATTCACCATATTCCGGATCCTCTGCCATGTAGCGGGTGAGCTCAAAATAGCTTTTCGACAAGGACATCATGCTGTTACGCA
This sequence comes from Lentiprolixibacter sp., assembly GCF_982873095.1. Lineage (NCBI taxonomy): Bacteria > Pseudomonadati > Bacteroidota > Flavobacteriia > Flavobacteriales > Flavobacteriaceae > Lentiprolixibacter > Lentiprolixibacter sp. Next base: position 8,752 of record NZ_CEYNTP010000048.1, read on the forward strand.
TCAATGCCTCGAAAAATGGCACTTCGCGATAAAGTTGTTTTAGGGCATCAAGGTGGCCCTGGTCCGACAAGGATTTAAGGGCAGTACCAATTCCGAAGTATCCGGGAACGTTCTGCTTGAGCTGGCTCCAGGAGCCTACAAAGGAAATCGCCCTAAGGTCCTTAAGTTCCAGTTTGGCCTTGTTCCCGCGTTTCCCCGGCCTGCTTCCAATATTCGCCTTCTGGTAATACTTTAGGGTACTCCTGTGTTCCAGGTAGGGTATAAACACCTTGTGGTTTTTCAGGGCGTCATATTTCTCAAAACTGATATCAGACAGTTGTTCAATAAGCCTGCGCTGTTCCCCGCTGATCACATTCTCCTTGCCGTAAATGGTATTAGACAAGCCTGCCGTAAGCAGCTGCTCGCTATTGTGCATAAACTGCTCCTTGGTGCCAAAGGTACTGGTAATGGTTTGTCCCTGAACGGTGAGTTGGATCTCATGGTTGGCGATCCCGGCGGTTTGTGCCGCGTAAAAACGGTGGGTCTTTCCCCCACCCCGCGCAGGTGGTCCCCCGCGCCCATCAAAGAAAATGGCCTTGATGTTGTTCTTTGTACTAACCGCAGAAAGGCGTTCCTTGGTATTGAGAATAGACCAGTTGGCCCTGACATACCCACCGTCCTTGGTCCCATCGGAAAAGCCCAGCATCATCGTCTGGGTGGCGTTGCGCTTTTCTAAATGGGAACGGTAGCTCTTAAGATCATACAGGCGTTGCATAACTGCTTCCGAAGCCTCCATCCCCTTCATGGTTTCGAAAAGCGGCACAATGTCAAAAGTAATGGCCTCTTTCTCCCAGCCGCACCAGCGGAACAGCCCGAACACGAATAAAACAGAGAATATGTCTTCAGAGTTACTGATGATGTAGCGGTTACATCCTTCTTCCCCATTCTTTTCCTGAATGGCGTTTAACTGGCTTATGTTCAAAAGGGTGTCCTGAACAATCGGATCAGCAAAATCGGAAGGAACCACCTTTATTTTCTCCTCTAGCAAATATCTCAACAAGGCATCTTCCTCCAGCTCTTCCAGGCTATCATTGATCAGTCCTTGTTGTTGCAATACGGCTGTTATCACTTTCTTATGTGCACTGTGGTCCTGCCGGATATCGAGGGTGGCAAAATGCATTCGGAATATACGGACCTTGTCCATGAAGTGATCGAGCTCCTTGAGGTAGAGACTGTGGTAATCTGCAATGAGCCCAGTCCTGATCTCCTGCAACTGCTCCATAAGGTAATTATAGCTCAGTATCTTCTCCTTATTGAACATCGCCACATACAGTTCATTACGCAGCTTCTGTATGGCTTCGTGCAGGCCCCGAAAGGAGATCTGTTTATGTAGTTTCTTCAGGTCGTGGTAGTAACATTTCATCAGGGTGGTCCGCAACTCATCGGCCACATCTCTTGTGATTTGTGCAGTGACAAAAGGGTTTCCGTCCCGGTCACCTCCCGGCCAGAAACCGATTTTTATAATGTTGGGGTTCTGGAAATCTTCATTTTCCGTGAGGCTTTTGATATAGGCATACAGTTCCCCGACCGCATCATAGTACACATGCCTCAGGGTGTAAATGATATTCTTGGCCTCGTCCAGCGGAGTGGGCTTTTTCCGTTTTACCAGGGAGGTAAGCCCGAGTTGTTGCAGGGTAATATCGATTTCGTCCAGGGCATTGTCCAGGATCAGATGCCTGAGCCTGCTCATGATATCCAGTACGGCAGGGGTGTAAAACTGGGTAGGGTGTGCCGTGAGGACGATACGGGCACTGAAGCGTTCCAATTTCTTCTCCAGGTCCTCAAGGCGTTTGTCTTTTGAAGCCAGCTGAAAGAAATCCCGGATAGAGAGGGAATCCGTGAGTTCGTGAAGGCGGGGAAATGCGGCATCCTCAACACTGTCATACAGCACTACCTGTCTTTCCACATATTGAATGATACGGAACATAAAGTCGATCCGCTCCTGCTCTGTTTTCAGGTCGGCGTAATTGGCAAAGAACTCCTCCAGGATCTCCACAGGGTTTTTTCCGGCATCCAGTCCTTTTTCACACTGCCGGAACAGGATAGGGATAAAGACCCCGATATTTTCGGCGCCCGTGTAGGGCAAGTTCAGAAATAGGCTGTTATACACATTGAACTTATTCTGAACATGTTTCTTGAATTCTTTAAGGCGTTCGATCTGGCTCATAGGCTTCCATTAGGAGGTTGTCATTTCATAATTGTACAGGTTAACCCCTGAGATGGCAAATATCGCATTTTCAGGATGAACAGTAGGGTGCAGCACCATGCTGTAACAAAATAGGACAGCAGGGGAATAAAACCAACAAATCTGCATAAAAATCCTTCTTCCCTTTGCATTACTTGTGGCATGGAAGCAGGCTAATCATCCTGCTTTAAAATTAAATTCACTAACTTGTTGAAATTCAACCTAAAACAACCCATTATGAAAACAAAATTGATTTTAGCCATCGCATTGGTATGCCTGATCGTCAGCAACGGATGCAAGGAAAAACAAGAACCTCTCGCGGCAGAGCCGGAAGTTCAAGTGGATTTGATCCAGGACGAATTCCCGGAAGCCCAGAAGGAAGTTGAACAAACCATGGCGGATATCGTCCAAAGTGTTCGGGATGGTGATATCGACAAACTTATCGCTTTTCATGCGTACAGCCCGAAATTTACAGAATTCAAAGGGGGCGCCCTGCGTAACGGTGCTGAGGAAAATGAAGCATTTGAAAGAAATACTTTCGGCGCGGTTACCGAAGTGGTTAAAATGGATATGAACGACATGCAGATTGCCGTTTACGGGGATGTGGCCAACGTTACCTTCCACTCTGATTTTCACCTGAAATTCGGCGAAGACCTGGCTGTAGTGAATGACCAAATCAGTTTGCTATTTGTAAAAAACAATGACGGACAATGGAGAATAGTCGCAGAACATCATTCTCCTCTAAACAAGGAAGAAGCAGGGTAAGTAAAACGATTAAGGATTTCCGGGTATCAGGTCCGTTTTCTCTTTTGAGATTACTTATCGGACTGTGCCCGGATTTCATGTCCCTAAGAGTCACTTACTCTTTTAATTACGTCTAAGGTTGCTCTCACCAACTGCTGCAGTTGTTCAAAGTCTTTACTGGCAAGTATTTCTTTGCTGATCAGTTTGGACCCCATACCCACACAGGTCACTCCGGCGTCAAACCAGGCCCTTAGGTTGCCCTCCTCTGTACTCACCCCTCCGGTTGGCATAATGCTCGTCCAGGGTTGGGGGCCCTTAATAGCTTTGACAAAGCCGGGGCCATAGGTGGACCCCGGGAAGAGCTTGATGACCTCACAGCCGAGTTCCTCTGCCCTGTTGATTTCCGTCAGGGAACCGCAGCCCGGGGACCAGAGCACTTTCCTTCGGTTGCAGATCAGGGCGATGTCCTCGCGCAGGGATGGGGTTACGATAAAGTTGGCTCCCATTTGCATGAATAAAGAAGCGGCGGGGCCATCGGTGATCGAGCCTACCCCCATGATCATCCCCGGAAGCTCATTGAGGGCATACTTGTTCAGTTCAGAAAAGACCTCAAAGGCAAAATCCCCTCGTGCCGTGAACTCCAGTAAGCGGGCTCCGCCATCATAGCAGGCCTTGAGCACCTTTTTTCCCAACTCGGGGTCCGGATGATAGAACAGGGGAACCATGCCTGTTTCCTGCATTGCGCTGACCACTTCCAGCCTTGAATATTTTGCCATAGCTTCGGATTTTTTGGATACCGCTTACCTAAATCTTTTCCTGTGTTTAAAATACAATAATCCTCTGGACTTATCGCGCTACCCGGCCTGAGGCGTCACCCCCCATCAATTTTTCAACCTCCTGAACCGTTACCAGGTTGGTATCCCCCTTGATGGTGTGTTTCAGGCAGGAGGCAGCCACGGCGAAATTCAGCGCATTCTGATCGTCATCCGGGTATTTCAGGAGCCCATAGATCAATCCCCCCATAAACGAGTCGCCCCCGCCTACACGGTCCACGATATGGGTGATCTGGTATTCCGGGGATTTATACATGGTTGTACCATCATAAAGTACGCCTGCCCAGGTATTGTGGGAAGCAGAAATAGACCCCCTCAGGGTGGTAATTACCTTTTTAGCTCTTGGGAACTTTTTCATCATCTGTTTGCAAACGGATAAGAAAGCTTCCGCTTTTACATGTTCCCCCTGAGTGGTGATATCCAGGCCTTCGGGTTTGATGCCAAAATGCTTTTCTGCATCTTCCTCATTACCAAGTATAATATCGCAATAAGAGGTTAACTCGGTCATGATAGCCTCACGGTCACCTCCGTATTTCCATAATTTTGCCCGGTAGTTCAAATCGGTGGAAATGGTAATAGCCTTGGCACTGGCTGCTTTTACGGCCTCCAGGCAGGCATCGGCTGCACCTTGGGAAATGGCAGGCGTAATCCCCGTCCAGTGGAACCAGTCCACCCCATCAAACACCACATCCCAGTCTACCATCCCTTTTTCGATCTCTGCCATGGCAGAGTGGGCCCGGTCATAGATCACCTTGCTGCCACGACTAACTGCGCCGGTTTCCAAAAAGTAAATACCCAGGCGGTCACCCCCGAAGATGATCTTATCCGTACCCACGCCCCTTTTACGCATTTCCATTAGTGCACAGTGGCCCAGGTCATTGTCTGGTAACCTGGTGACAAAATCAACGGGAACGCCGTAATTCGCGAGGGAGACTGCTACGTTGGCTTCCCCGCCACCGTAAACCACATCAAAACTGTTGGCCTGGGAAAATCGCAAAAATCCAGGTGGAGATAAACGCAGCATGATCTCTCCAAAGGTGACTACTTTCTTCATAGGTTTAAATAATTACTGACTGATCGCCAGCTACTAAGCTAAAAAAACTTCCTATACTGCTCCACCCGGTAATCCAAAACCGTGTAGCTGGGGTCCTCAGCCTTTCGCGCCTTGTATTCCGGGATGCTCCCCACTGCCCTATTCGCAGAACCCGAGGGTGCCGTAAGGGACACCGTATGTACCTCCCTGTAACCGCCGCCTGAAAGCGGAAGTTCAAATCGATGCTGCCTGGGCACCTCAGAGGATACGGGCATCAATCTTAAACCGTTTTCCCGAAGCAGCCTTCTGAACAGGTATTCTGGTCCGTTCTTACTGTTTCCGCCGGTAAAAAGCAGGGTCCCTAT
>NZ_CEYNTP010000049.1:0-13824 GCF_982873095.1 Lentiprolixibacter sp.
AAAAAAGCCACCCACTTTCGTGGATGGCTTTGATGTAGCAATGAAGTGAGCTACGCTCTACTTCTTTGCTCCCCCTCTTGGGCTCGAACCAAGGACCCTCTGATTAACAGTCAGATGCTCTAACCAACTGAGCTAAGGAGGAATATTGTGCTTTTAGCGGATGCAAATATAAATTTTTCTTTCCAATACCCCAATAAAAAATTCGTGATTTCTACTTGGTCAGCCACTTGTAAATATCGTTGCCGTTGGCAAACAATAACAGGGCAATCAAAAGGAAGAACCCGATCATCTGGGCATACTCCAAAAACTTATGGCTGGGCTTGCGACCCGTGACCATTTCATAAAGGAGAAAGACCACATGGCCCCCATCCAGTGCCGGGATAGGCAGTATGTTCATAAAGGCCAGAATAATGGAAATCAATGCGGTAGTCGACCAGAAGGCCGGCCAGTTCCAGGAATCCGGAAAGAGGTTCCCAATGGCTGCAAAACCACCCACTCCTTTGTAAGCACCGGTCTCCGGGTTGAATATTTTTTTTAACTGTTTTACATAACTGGTAAGCGTCGTCACGCCCTTGTCAATCCCCGCTGGGATAGACTCCGTGAACGAATACTTCTTGGTTTCCAGTTTCAGGTATTCCCGCTTCTCCAGCTCATCAAAGGTCATCGCCCCCAGGTTTACCCCTATCGTGGCAGAATCACTGATGACCACAGGGATGGTTTCCCGCCTTTCCTCCCGTTCTACGGTGAGCGTGGTCTCCTGTCCGGAATAGTTTTTCAGGATATCCTTTGCCTGGTCAAAATAGGTCAGTTCCTCGTCTCCAATCCTAACAACGATATCGTTCACCTGCAGTCCGGAATCCTTGTTGGCTGATGCTTCCGGGATATTGCCAATAACAAAGGGGATCCTGGGACTCAAAAACCGGATCTTATCCTCATCCTCCAGCAAAGTGGCGATAAAATCTACCGGAATCTCGATTTCTGTCACCTGTCCATCGCGTTCAATGGTGATGGTGTTCCCGTTAATGATCTCACCTAGCAGGCCACTGAAATTTTCCACATACTCTCCGTCAATAGCCAGTATCTTGTCGCCCGTCTGTATCCCAAGCTCGTCCCCGATTTGCTTTTCCGTCACCCATACCCCATCCCGCAGGCTGTCTGTCGGGATAAACTGATCCCCATAGGCATAGGCCATTCCGATATAAATGAGGACAGCAAGCACAAAATTCACGGTGACCCCGCCAAGCATAATGATCAAACGCTGCCAGGCCGGCTTGGAACGGAACTCCCAGGGTTTCGGAGGTTGTGCCATTTGTTCCATATCCATGCTCTCATCAATCATCCCGGCGATCTTTACATAGCCCCCCAAAGGAAGCCAGCCGATCCCATAAACCGTTTCCCCGATCTTCTTCTTGAAGAGGGAATATTTGATGTCAAAAAACAGATAGAATTTCTCTACCCGTGTCCCGAACAATTTGGCCGGGATAAAGTGCCCTAATTCGTGCAGGATGATCAGCAACGAGAGGCTAAGAAAGAATTGTATGGTTTTGATGAGAATGGGACTCATATTATGATTTTGCCAATGAAACGCACAAAAGTAAGGTTTTACCGGGTCTTATAAAAAGAAACCTCTGTGGGGCCGTCGGATTTTAAGAAAGATTTAGCAGCCCAACAGGGCCCGGGAATTTGAAAGCCTGCCTGGTGTGAATTACCTTTGCAAAGAATTCTCTATGCGACGATTTTTTGCCAAATACAAACTGTTCGCGCTGGTCCTGGCAGGGCTTTCTGTTGTGATCCTGTACCTGTTCTACAACGCCCTGCAGCCAAAAAAGACCCTGCCGGTCTACCAACCTGCCGATTTCAATCCGGAGCTGGTAGACAGTACCCTGACACACGTTAAAAAATACCACACTATCGGTGATTTTTCGCTGGTCAACCAAAATGGGGAAACGATTACCCAGGAAGATTACAAAGACAAGATTTATGTGGCAGATTTCTTTTTTACCACCTGTCCTACCATCTGCCCCATAATGACCAAAAACATGGCTGACATCCAGCAGGAAATCCTGGAGGACGATGAGGTATTGCTGCTTTCCCACTCGGTAACGCCAGAGATCGATTCCGTACCCCAGCTAAAAAAATACGCCCTCGAAAAAGGGGTCAATGATGCCAAGTGGAACCTGGTTACCGGGGATAAGAAACAAATCTATGCCCTCGCCCGTAAGTCCTACCTGGCGGTAAAAACCGATGGGGATGGTGGTCCCTTCGATATGATCCATACGGAGAATTTCATCCTTGTGGACAAGGAAAGACGGATACGCGGCACCTATGATGGCACCAACCCTGAGGAAATACAGGAATTGCTTGCCGACCTGAAAATCCTGAAAGCTTCGTACAAAGGCCGGCAATAAAATTCCCTGATGCGGTCCAGGTTTTTGCAGATATCCCTTTTTATTCTGTGTTTTTCCCGTATTTTTGTCCTTACTTAAAATTAATCTAAATAAGCGTTGTTAATCACAGTAGCGGATCTTAGAAACGGACAGCGCGGGGTTATCCGGGAATTCCAAAACGACATGCTGCCAATCAAACTCCTTGAACTGGGGTGCTTACCCGGCAGCGAAGTGGAACTGGTACAGGTAGCCCCTCTTAGAGATCCCATATACATTAATGTGAATGGGTCCCATATTGCCATACGAAGGGAGATGGCCCGCCAAATTGAAATAGACCTTATTGAACACCCTTCCTCCCATGGCTAAAAATATCAACGTAGCACTCATCGGGAATCCGAATACCGGAAAAACATCGGTGTTTAACCAACTCACCGGCCTTAATCAAAAGGTGGGTAACTATCCGGGTATCACGGTTGAAAAGAAGGAAGGGATCTGCAAGCTGCCAAGAGGAGTTAAAGCACATATCCTGGACCTGCCCGGGACCTACAGCCTCAATACTACTTCATTGGACGAAAGTGTAGTAGTAGAGTTGCTCCTGAATAAGAACGACAAGGATTATCCGGACGTCGCTGTTGTGGTAAGTGATGTGGAAAACCTCAAAAGGAACCTGCTGCTTTTTACTCAAATCAAGGACTTAAAAATCCCCACCCTGCTGGTGATCAACATGGCAGACCGCATGCCAAAAAAAGGGATCACCATAGACCTCAGCCTGCTGGAAAAAAAGCTGGACACAAAAATCGCTCTGGTCAGTACCCGTAAGAATAAAGGGATCGATCGCATCAAAGAACTCATTGCAGATTATAAAAGCCTCTCTACCACCCCCAACCTGAACACTTCTGTCATCGCTCCTGATTACTTCGAACGGCTGCAAAAAGTATTCCCCAACGAGGACCTGTATAAGCTCTGGCTGGTAATCACCCAGGACGTGAATTTCACACCGGTGGAAAAGAAGCCCATAGCTCTAGACAGCTCGTTTCAAACCAAATCTGCATCCGAACTCAAAAGGCTGCAGCAAAAGGAAACCATCTATCGCTATCAATTCATCAACAACATCCTCAAGGAAACCTATAAGGTAGACCAAAGCAAGGCCAAAGGTTTTCGCGCCACTCTGGATCGTATCCTAACCCATAAGATCTTTGGGTACCTGATCTTCTTTGTTATCCTGCTCACTATTTTCCAGGCCATCTTTGACTGGAGCAGTTACCCCATGGATTTCATTGATGAGCAATTCGCAGCAGCCAGTGAATGGATCAAAAATACCTTACCAGAAGGGGCTTTTACCAATCTGATTGCAGAAGGAATACTGGCCGGGATAGGAGGGATCGTCATCTTTATCCCTCAGATCGCCTTTTTGTTCTTCTTCATAGCACTGCTGGAAGAATCAGGGTATATGAGCCGGGTGGTTTTCCTGATGGACCGGCTTATGCGGCCATTCGGGTTAAGTGGAAAAAGTGTGGTGCCCTTAATATCCGGAACCGCATGCGCCATCCCTGCCGTAATGGCCACCCGAAATATAGAGAACTGGAAGGAACGCCTGATTACCATCCTGGTAACGCCCTTTGTCACCTGTTCCGCCCGTTTACCGGTGTACCTGATCATTATTTCCCTCGTAATTCCTCAAGGGCGGTTTATTGGCCTGAATTATCAGGCCCTCACCCTCATGTTGCTTTACCTCCTCGGCTTTGGTGCTGCGGTGGTCTCAGCAATGATCCTGAATAAGGTACTGCACATTAAAGGCCGTTCTTTCTTTGTAGTGGAAATGCCCTCGTATAAACTCCCATTGTTTAAAAATGTGGGGTATACCGTGGTGGAAAAAACCAAAAGCTTTGTACTTGGGGCGGGGAAAATCATTTTGGCGATTTCCATTGTCCTGTGGTTCCTCGGATCCAATGGTTTTTCCAATGACTTCGAAAACGCAGAAGGCATTGTTTCAGAACGCATAGAACAGGAGGGGTTTTCTGCCTACAGCCAGGCCTTTATCAAAAGCAACCTGGATGATTTCAGCAACACTGCCCGGGAAAGTGCGAATAGCCAAAGTGATGCCATGGGTATGGCAGCTTACAGGGATTCCCTCCAGGTAGTCACCTCAGTACTTGAGGAGAAAGCAAAACAGCAGGAAATAGCGAGTTACCGACTTGAACATTCCTACATTGGCCATATGGGTAAGGCCATCGAACCGCTTGTGCAACCAATGGGATACGACTGGAAGATCGGGATTGCGCTTATTACTTCTTTTGCCGCACGTGAGGTGTTTGTAGGGACCCTTGCCACCATTTACAGTGTTGGAAACGACGAAGAAGAAACCATTAAGAACCGCATGGCAGCTGAGATCAATGAGCAAACCAACAGACCCCTCTTTAACCTGGCTTCTGGCATTTCACTCCTTCTATTTTATGCCTTTGCCATGCAGTGTATGAGTACCCTGGCCATAGTAAAGAAAGAAACCAATAGCTGGAAATGGCCTTTGCTACAACTGGTATTTATGAGCACATTTGCCTATCTTGTAGCTTTAACTGCTTACCAAGTACTGAAGTAATATGGAGAGTATCCAATCCATCCTGGTATATCTGACCCTCGGCCTGGCGCTGTTTTATCTCCTAAAACGGTTCGTGTTACCAAGGAAGTGGTTTACTTCAAAAAAATCTGTTCCCGGGGCCTGTGGCGAAGAGGATTGCGGTTGTCACTGAACTACACCAAATCTGCGATAAAGGAATACAGCAGAAGTCCCCAACCAACTACCAACAATATCCCACCAACCGGGGTAACCGGTCCCAGGAATTTCCATTTACGTCCTCCTGCACCACTTAATACCAGGCCATAAATACTAAAAGAGAATAAGATCACACCGAAAATGAAGCAATAGGCGATATATTGCTCCAGCTTAGTTGTAAAGCCCAGGTTAAAGCCCAGGACCAGCAGGAGTATGCTGTGATAAATTTGGTATTTGACCCCGGTTTCGTAGCTGCGTAATTGTTCCTCTGAGAGTTTTTTCTTTAATACATGCGCCCCAAAAGCGCCAAGTATAACGGCAAGGAGTCCGAATAATGCTCCAACAACATGTACCAATAAGATCATTCTATACGAATTTAAATATGGGGTAAATTACGAAATCTGGCCGGGGATAAACCACCTGATTTGGCAATTTAATATGTATCTTGGGGATTCAATCTTCATTTATGGGAAAACATCGCTATTTGCTCATCATACTCCTCTTGATGGCAGCTGCCTGTACTTCCACTAAAACCAATACCAGCCAGGAAAAACCACTGGACGAACAACTTCAGGAACGCAACCGGGCCACCGTGAGTTTGCTGGACCGCCTCAGGCGTGTCCCCGGAATTATCATCAGGCGAAATACCCCTTACATATTGAAGGCTACCGCTGACAGCCCCACAGCCAGATCCTATGAACCCCTTTATGTGCTGGACGGTTACCCGGTGGGTAATTCCTTCCGTCGCGTAAATGATCTGGTACGAAATTTTGATGTAAAAAAAGTAGAAGTCCTAACCGGTTCTGAAGCTTCCTTCTATGGCTCTCGGGCCGGTGCAGGCGTAATCGTAATTACCACCTATAAAAAATAACTTTATGAGAACAACATTCTCCCTTCTCCTGGGCCTGCTGGGTTATCTGGCCTTTAGCCAGGGAACACAATTGCTGCGACAGCCTACATTGTCTAATGATGCTGTTGTTTTTGTTTATGCCAATGATCTTTGGAAGGCCTCAGTTAGTGGCGGTCAGGCCGTTAGGCTTACCAGCAATGAAGGCTATGAACTTTCGCCGCATTTTTCTCCGGACGGATCCATGATCGCATTTACTGCGCAATACGGAGGGAACTTTGATGTCTATGTTATTCCCTCACAGGGCGGAGAGCCCAAACGACTCACCTGGCATTCTGCCGGAGACTTTGTGCAGGGCTGGACACCAGAAGGCGAAGTCTTGTTCCGTTCCGGTAGGGAAGGACACCCGACACAAACCAATAAATTTTACTCCGTTTCCCTGGAAGGGGGACTCCCAAAAGCCCTGGATATCCCCAGGGCCGCTTTTGGTGAAATTTCGCCGGACGGAAAACACATCGCCTATGTTCCCATCACCTTCTGGGACCCGGAATGGCGTAACTATCGAGGGGGCCAGGCGATGCCCGTGTGGATTGTAGACATGCAGACCAAAGCCCTGCAACGCACCCCTCAGTTAACTCAGGAACGTCACCTGGATCCGGTATGGTACAAGAATAAAGTCTTCTATCTCTCAGAAAGGGATTACGCCAGCAATATCTGGTCCTACGATCCGGCTACAGGACAGGAGCAGCAGCATACCTTCCATAAGAAGTTCGACGTGAAGAGTTTAGATGCCGGTCCCACCGGGATTGTATATGAACAAGGAGGGTATTTGCACCTGCTGAAGCCCGAAACCAATTCCTCCCAACAATTGTCTATTTCGGTTCAGGGAGACATGAGTTTTTCCCGTATGCGATGGGAGAACGTAGCCGGAAGAAACCTCGCAAACCCCAACCTTTCCCCCAGCGGTAAAAGGGCAGTGTTTGAACATCGGGGGGAGATTTTCAGCATTCCCAAAGAAAACGGAAGTTGTAAAAACCTCACGAATTCCCCCGGTGTGGCAGACCGTTATCCTGTCTGGTCTCCCAAAGGAGACAAAGTGGCCTGGTTTTCAGATAAGAGCGGGGAATATCAGCTGGTAGTTGCGGATCAGTACGGTGGCAACCAAAAAAGCTATCCCCTGCCTAACCCCACCTTTTATTTCCAACCAGACTGGTCACCAGATGGCACCCATATAGCCTATTCAGACACCGATTACAATATTTGGGTGATCAACCTCGAAAGTGGTATGGTGGTAAAAGCCGATACCGACCGATACGCCCACCCCAACCGCACCATGAACCCGGTTTGGTCTCCAGATAGCCAGTGGATCGCCTATCCCCGGCAACTGGACAGTCATTTCAAGGCCATTTTTGCCTACAATGTAAAAACACAGCAACGGCTACAGCTCACTGACGGCATGGCCGATGCCATAAGTCCGGTTTGGGATGAAGAAGGGAAATACCTGTATTTCCTGGCCAGTACGGATTACGGCTTACAATCCGGATGGCTCGATATGAGTTCCTATGACCCTGAGGTGAGCCGGTCACTCTATGCCATTGTACTTTCCGACAAGGACAAGGCCCCTCCCCTTCCCAACGCTGATATGGAGGAAGCAAAAAAAGAGAATGGGGAAGCGCCTGCCAGGAAAGATAAAAAAGGGGATAAGGAAAACGGAAAGAAGGAAGTGGTCGTAGAGATTAGCCCCGAAAATATCTACAACAGGATCATCCCGCTAAAGCTGGATGCCCGCAATTACGTGGCGCTGGTAAACGGGCCAAAGTTACATGTTTTTATAGCGGAGAACGTTCCCAACCAATCGGGCCTGACCCTGCATAATTACGATGTGGAGAAAGGCAAGGCTGAGGATTTTGCCAAGAGCGTTGCCCAGGCGGTTACTTCGGCCGACCGGAAATCTATCCTCCTCCGTCAGAATGGCAATTGGAGTATTGTGGGCACCGGTGGGAAACCCAAAAACGGGGATGGTAAACTAAAGATGGACCTGCGTATCAAGGTAGATCCCAAAGCGGAATACGAACAGATCTTCAGGGAGGGATGGCGATTTATGCGCGATTTCCTTTATGTAAACAATGTACACGGAGCCCCATGGAACAAGATCTACGAATGGTATTCCCCATGGATCGCCCACGTACGCCACCGTACGGACCTGAACTATGTGGTGGACATCATGTCCGGGGAAGTCTCTGTTGGGCATTCCTATGTTTCCGGGGGCGACCAGCCAGACATTGACAACGTACCGGTAGGACTTTTGGGTTGCGATTTTTCAGTTCAAAATGGCCACTATCGATTTGCCAAGATCTATACCGGTGAAAACTGGAATCCGGGATTACGGGCACCTCTTGCCCTGCCTGGTCTGGGTGTCAAGGAGGGCGACTTCCTGCTTGCAGTAGACGGGAAGCCCTTGGATAGCAGCATGAACCCATACCGCCTTTTGGAACAAACCGCTGAACGGGAAATTTATATTACGGTAAACAGTGCCCCTGAAATGGAAGGCGCCAAAAAGGTGTTGGTTAAGCCGGTACGTTCAGAGCGAGGGCTGAGGACGTTTGATTGGATTGAGGGCAATCGAAAGAAAGTAGCAGAACTCTCCGGTGGGAAATTGGCTTATGTCTATGTCCCCAATACTGGTGGGGGTGGATTCACTTCCTTTAACCGGTATTACTTTTCCCAGCAGGACAAGAAAGGGGTAATTATTGACGAGCGGAATAACGGAGGGGGATCTGCAGCTGACTATATGATCGATATCCTGGACCGCGAATTATTCGGCTATTTCAATAGTAAAACCGAGGACAACAGGCCATGGACAACGCCTATCGCCGGCATATGGGGACCCAAGGTTATGCTCATCAACGAAAGGGCAGGGTCTGGTGGCGACCTGCTTCCGTATATGTTCAAGGCCAAAAAGATCGGCCCCCTTGTAGGCACACGTACCTGGGGCGGACTGGTAGGCACCTGGGACACCCCTAGGTTTATAGACGGGGGTAGGATGGTAGCACCGCGCGGTGGCTTTTATGATAAGAACGGGAAATGGGCCGTAGAAGGCGAAGGAATAGCCCCGGACATTGAAGTTATCCAGGAACCGGTAAAAGTACTGGCAGGGCAGGATCCCCAGTTGGAAAGAGGGGTAGAAGAAGCTATGAGGTTGCTTGGCCAGGGCGAATTCCAGCTACAACCTGAACCTGCTCCCCCAGTAAAATGGCGCAGGCCAGAAGGGTTCGAAAAGGAGTAAGGTTTTCCGGTTTATAATTCGATCTGGATCTGTTTATCTGAATCGAACCTGAAAGCACAATCCTTGAATCCCGGGGGGCCAAATGCCTTCATTTTTGCATTTGAAAAACCTATGGGTTCTTTTGGAATTCCGAGCCAGTTGGTGTCCAGTTCGTCATTGCCATTTTCGTCGTGATATATGGCCAGGGCGTACTGTCCTTCAGGCAGGTTTTCGATATGTAGCTCGGTAATACCGCTAACGGCTTTGGTGCGAACGCCCATAATGGCATTTCCTTTTTTTAAGAACCCTTCCGGCCTGTCGTAAACAGCAACGAGTATCTGCCCGTTGTCTGAGGCCACCCCAGCCACCTGAACGGTTAGGGTTTTCTGTGCACTTACCCAGATAGGCAGGAAGAAAAAAACAAATACAATAATCCGCATCATAGGCATTTCCTTCATAACGTTACCCCTCCCCATCTATTGCCCTTTGTTCTCTCCAAGTTTTTCACTCAGGTGATTGTATAACACCTTTGTTGCTAAAGAGTCTGACAAGTTCAGGTAGAGTTCAATAGAATCCTGATAGACCAATCTGATCTTTTGATCAAAAAGGTTGTCGACATACACATATATGCGGTGTTCCGGCCTCAGGGAATCCCTGAAAATCCCTTTCTCTTTTTCCCAGGCCGAGAAACCGTTAATTCGCTCCAATTCCGGTATCCGCCTCACCATGCCTACCTCATCCAGATCGGCATAAGGAACTTCCCTCAGGTAAAACCCGGAGAGAATAGTTAGCGTATCCACTTCCTGCCTGATCCAATTCTTATAATGCATGGCAAATATCAGGCCACATAGTAATATGGTAACCACGATGATTACATTCCAAAGGCGGCTTTTCCAGGGCTTTTGAACCATTATCCTAGTCCTCTTTTTCCCGGTATTTATCCAGCCATGCCAGTGTATGGGCAACTTTAGTGATCAGGTTGCTGGGTTTGCTTGCAATCCCATGACTGGCTCCAGGTATCTCCACCAGTACGGTTTCGATCTTTCTGAGTTTTAACGCATGGTAAAGCTGTTTGGCTTCACTGGGGGGTGTCCTCAAATCGTTCATTCCCACCATTACCATGGTAGGGGTGTTGATATTCCCAACAAGCGAGAGGGGAGAAAACTTCCAGTAGCCCTCAAAGTTTTCCCAGGGCTGGCCGGGGTATCTTGTATTGGCATATCCGAAATAATTGTCGGCCACAAGGGTCTTGCTGATCCAGTTGACCACAGGTTTGGCAACAACCGCAGCTTCAAACCGATCATTCTTACCGATCATCCAGGCGGTCATGATCCCGCCTGCACTACCACCGGTGACAAAGAGCTGATCTTCGTGTGCTATTCCTTTTGCAATACAATAATCCACCCCATCCATTACGTCCTGATAATCATCCCCCGGGTAATTATTGTAAAGGAGGTTCCCGAATTCCTCTCCGTAACTGGTGCTCCCCCTGGGATTCGGATAAAAGACCACGTAGCCTGCAGCAGCATATAACTGGATCTCGGCACTAAAGCGGTCACCATAATTGGCGATAGGGCCGCCATGATTTTCCACCAGGAAAGGGTATTTTCTACTGGGGTCATACTTCGGTGGATATACCACCCAACCCTGAATTTTTCTTTGATCAACTGTGGAGGTATACCAGATCTCTTCTACTTTTCCTAAAGTTCGAAAGTCCAGCAGGGCCTTATTCAATTCGGTTAATCGAACGGGACTTCTCCCACCGGATTTCATAATGGCCAAATCAGCAGGATGTTCCGGCCTTCCCAGGGTAAAGGCAAGGTCCCCTGAACCGGAAACACTAAATGAACCCCCTGAATAGGGCCTTCCAATGGAAGTTCCCCCCACGTTATCCACGCGCTTGCTTATTTTCCCGGAGAGGCTGACATACCCAATTTTGCTGTTCCCCTTATCGTCATATCCAAAGTACAATCCTTTTCCATCCCTGGCCCAAACGGGACTGCTGACTGATCGATCCAGCTCGTTGGTCAGTACACGGATATTGCTTCCATCTTGCTGCATCAGGTAGAGCTGGGTGACCTGATAGGTCTGCACCTTGTCCTCATACCCGAGGTAGGCAACGTACTTCCCATCTGGTGAAACCACTGGGTTGCGGTCGGGGCCTTTCCTCGAGGTGAGGGCGGTTATATTGCCATTGCTTACCTGCACCCGATAGATTTCACTATTTCGGAAATCGTATTCCCAATCGGGGTTCCTGTTGGCAGAGAAATAGAGGTATTGCCCATCCGGTGACCAGGACAATGCGCCCCGGTGCTGGAAATCCCCGGAAGTGAGTTGCCTGATGGCTCCTCCCTCGGAAGGAATGACGAAAATATGGTTAAAACCGGGTTTGATATAACCACGCCCATCAGCTTCGTGATATACCCTGTCTGTTATTCTGGGGGTCTCAGCCCATTTTGCCCCTTGAGGCTTCTTTGGCATTTTTACCAGTACTGGTGGGGCTTTGGCCACATTCATAGAAAATGCGATTTGTTTTCCATCCGGCGACCAGCTCAATGATGAGGGGCTGAAAGGTAATTGTGATATCCGTGCTACTTTTCCGGTACGTTTCCAGTAGATGTAGATTTCCGATCCCTCATCGGTACTGCTGACAAATGCCAGGCGCTCGCTGTCTGGTGACCACCTCGGACGGGACTCATTGCCCTCATTTGCGGTAAGTTTCTGATGTTGATGCCCATCAGCACGGATCATCCACAGATTTCCGGAGGCACGGTCTTTCATAATATCGTAACCCATCCTTTGGTACACGATCCATTCACCATCCGGCGCAATTTGCGGATCGGAAACATAATTCAGGTCAAATACATCCAGATAGGAGAAAGAAGATGGCTCCTGCGCCATTGAACCCGTGCTCCAGGCAATAGCTATAAGGTAGGTTATAACAAGACGATGTAGCTTCATATCTGATATTTGGTTAATAATTATAAGTGAGATAAATCCCCATCTCTCAAAAATACTACTTATGTTTATTATTCCCCATCCCTGGAATTCCACATGCGGGAAAAGTAGTATATTTATGTGTCCACCCGGGAATACTGCCACCCAGATCCTCATTCAGGATATGGGTTTTCTATTAAACCAAAGTATGTATGTACACACTTGAAGACCTACAAAACGCAAAGCGCAGAAAGGATTTAATAACCATAGCCGACCAAAAAGGAATTAAAATTAAAAAGGCCCTGAGGAACCTCAGGTATGAAGAGGAACTCAAACTCCTACAGGCCGAGCTGGTTACCCTGCAACAGTGGGTTACGAAGAAAAAACTTCGCGTGGCCATCCTTTTCGAGGGCCGGGATGCGGCCGGAAAAGGTGGGGCCATCAAGCGGTTTGTTCAACACCTCAACCCCAGGAGTACGCGTGTAGTAGCCCTCTCCAAACCCACAGAAGTTGAGAAAGGACAGTGGTACTTTCGCAGGTACATTAAGGAATTGCCCAATCCCGGGGAGATTGTGTTTTTTGACCGTAGCTGGTATAACCGGGCCGTGGTGGAACCCGTTATGGGCTTTTGCACCAAATCTGAATACGATCAGTTCATGTTACAGGTTCCCGGATTTGAGCATATGCTGTACGAAGATGGGGTCATCCTGATTAAATTCTGGTTCTCGATTTCCAAGGAAGAACAGAAAAGGCGTTTCGATTCCAGGATGGAAAATCCCCTGAAGATCTGGAAATTTAGTCCGGTTGACCGCAAAGGACAGGAGCTGTGGGACAAATACACCTATTACAAGGAGCAGATGTTTTCCAAAACCCACACCACTTTCAGCCCGTGGATAATCGTAAAAGCAAACAGCAAGCGCACGGCACGTCTGGAAAGTATCCGTTACGTATTATCAAAATTCAACTACTCGAGATATGCTGGTTCCAAGACCACCATCCTCCCTGATCCTAATGTGGTCTTGAGATACTACCGCCATATAGAACAAATAGATATATAGCCATGCCAAGAACTAAAATAAAACTCCCCTCCCTTACCGAAGAAGAAGTAGCGCTTCTGAATACGCCTATAGGCATGAAGTACCTGTTTGAAGAAAAAAAGGTAAACCTTTCCAAAGCATTGCGCTATACCCGGAACGAGATCAAATTCCGGGAATTGCAGGCCGAACTCATCGACCTGCAGAACTGGGTAATCGCAAAAAACAAAAAGGTAGTGGTCCTGTTTGAGGGACGGGATGCTGCTGGAAAAGGTGGTGCTATCCGACGGATCACCGCTCATATCAACCCCAGGAATTACCGCATTGTGGCCCTTCCAAAGCCCACCATCGAAGAACAGGGCCAGTGGTATTTCCAGCGCTATGTGAACAAGCTCCCCAAACCCGGCGAAATGGTGTTTTTTGACCGCAGCTGGTACAACCGGGCGGTGGTAGAACCGGTAAACGGTTTCTGTACCAAAAACCAGTACCGTACCTTTATGGGACAGGTGAATAGTTTTGAACGAATGATCCTGGAATCGGACACCTACCTGATCAAATTGTATTTCTCTATTTCAAAAGAACAG
>NZ_CEYNTP010000050.1:0-13605 GCF_982873095.1 Lentiprolixibacter sp.
TATTGCGGGAAGACGCTGGTGGACCTAAGTCTGGATAAGGCAGACAATTGCCTGATGAAATCCATGATGCCCGAAAGCAGCGCTGCTTGTGAAAGCATGAAGAAAATGAAGTGCTGTTCCGATGTTGAAATCACCTTTGAAGGTCAGGATGAACTGAAAATAAGCTTTGATCAGCTTAATTTTGATCAACAGGTTTTTCTTGTTACCTACGCCTTTACCTTTGATCAACTTCTCCAACCTGCGGAGGAAAGTAAAATCCCCTTTGATGGCTATCCGCCACCCCTTTTGATTCGGGATCTGCAGGTACTTCACGAGACCTTCCTTATTTGATTACTGGACACTGAATTTGAGCCCGGCCCTGGTGGTTTCGGGCCGTTTGTGTTGTGTTCGGCACAAATTTTCAATATCCCTTAATCAAATCGTATGTTAAACAAAGCAATTAAATTTCTTATTGACAACAAACTGGTAGCCTTGTTGCTACTTGTACTGTTCGTTACCTGGGGAATGATCACGGCCCCTTTTCAATGGGAGCTTGGTTTTTTGCCCAATGATCCGGTGGCTGTAGACGCCATTCCTGATATTGGGGAAAACCAGCAGATTGTTTTTACCAAATGGGAGGGAAGGTCCCCCCAGGACATTGAGGATCAGATTACCTATCCCTTAACCACCTCCCTCCTCGGGATCCCGGGGGTGAAAACAGTCCGTAGCTCCTCTATGTTTGGGTTTTCCAGTATCTACCTCATATTTGAGGAAGATGTTGAGTTTTACTGGTCGCGCAGCCGCATCCTGGAAAAATTGAATTCACTCCCTTCAGGAACACTACCGGAAGGTGTGAATCCTTCCCTTGGCCCGGATGCTACTGCCCTTGGACAGATATTTTGGTATACCCTTGAAGGCAGGGACGAAGAAGGGAATGTCACTGGCGGTTGGGACCTGCATGAACTCAGAAGTGTACAGGACTATTATGTTAAATACGCGCTTTCTTCCGCTGGTGGTGTTTCCGAAGTGGCATCTATTGGAGGTTTTGTTCAGGAATATCAGGTCGATGTGAACCCGGAATTGATGCGGCAGTACAACATCAGCCTATCCCAGGTTGTTCAGGCCGTCCGGCAGTCTAATCAGGACGTTGGTGCGCAGACCCTGGAGATCAACCGTGCAGAGTACCTCGTCAGGGGACTGGGTTATATCAAATCAGCGTCCGATATCGAGAATGCGGTAGTTGGTACCACCAACTTTACGGCTGTTCGTATTAAGGATATAGCCCGGGTGAACCTGGGGCCCGCCTCTCGCAGGGGCATTCTGGATAAGGAAGGGGCTGAGGTTGTAGGAGGTGTAGTGGTTGCCCGGTACGGCGCCAATCCCCTGGATGTGATCAATAAGGTCAAGGAAAAAATCAAAGAACTTAGCCCGGGACTCCCTTCGAAGCAACTGGAAGATGGCCGGACCTCCCAGCTGACCATTGTGCCATTTTACGACCGAACGGAACTTATACAGGAAACGCTGGGCACGCTCAAGGACGCCCTTACCCTGGAAATACTCATTACTATCCTGGTGATCCTTGTCATGGTGTTTAATCTGCGGGCTTCCATCTTAATTTCCGGTTTGCTCCCCGTGGCTGTTCTTATGGTCTTTATTTCCATGAAATTGTTTGGTGTCGATGCCAATATCGTAGCCCTTTCTGGTATCGCTATTGCCATAGGGACCATGGTGGATGTGGGGGTTATCCTTTCCGAGAACATTATTCGGCATCTCGATGAAAACAAACTCCTTCCTGGGAAGGAGCAGCTTTCTGTCAATGCCGTAGTCTACAACGCCACCACAGAAGTGTCTGGTGCCATTCTTACAGCGGTGCTGACGACTATCATTAGTTTCCTCCCTGTCTTTACCATGATCGGTGCGGAAGGCAAACTTTTCCGCCCCCTGGCCTTTACTAAAACCATGGCTTTAACCGCTTCCATCCTTATTGCGTTGTTTTTGATACCGCCTTTTGCTGCATATTTCTTCAGGAAACACAGTATCAAACATACTATCCGTTACATTATCAACGGAATGCTAATAGTGCTGGGGATCACAGCGGTAGTCCTGGGATACTGGCTGGGATTGCTGTTAATCGCCTTCGGCACCTTAGCGGTGCTACAATTAAAGGGACGTATTTCCAAAAGCCAATTTAACCTGGGGAATATCCTGGTGTCCGGCATAGCCCTGGTTCTTTTGCTGGCGGTACACTGGCGACCCCTTGGATTTGATCGGAGTGTAGTGATGAACCTCATTTTTGTCGGCCTGATTTGCTTTGGACTCCTGGGGGTTTTCTGGGTATTCCGGTTGTATTATACCCGCATACTGAGATGGACCATGCACAACCGGTTACTCTTTATTTCCCTACCGGCGGCAATGGTGATTTTTGGGATTTTGATCATGAACCAGACCGGGAAGGAATTCATGCCATCACTTAATGAAGGCTCCTTCCTCTTAATGCCCACCTCGCTGCCGCATGCCGGTGTGGAAGAAAATAAACGGGTTTTACAGCAACTGGATATGGCTGTGGCCAGTATCCCTGAGATTGAAACGGTGGTTGGAAAGGCCGGTAGGACAGAATCTGCACTGGATCCGGCCCCCCTTTCCATGTATGAGAACCTTATCCAATACCGATCTGAGTATCAGTTGAATTCCGAAGGTGAGCCACAGCGCTACCGCGTAGATAAAGATGGATATTTTATATTGAACAACGGTCAGAGGGCAGCTAATCCAAATTTAGTAAGTGCTGCTTCGGAAAGCGAAAGTACCGCTTTGGTTACCGATCCCTGGCGTATCAGCCGGAAGCTTTTGATCGAAGATGAAAGTGGGGAGTATTTCAGGAACTGGCGTCCGGAAATTCAATCCCCAAACGATATCTGGAATGAGATCATTCGGGTTACACAGCTTCCAGGAGTAACTTCAGCTCCTAAGCTGCAACCTATCGAAACAAGGTTGGTTATGCTGCAGACCGGGATGCGTGCCCCTATGGGGATCAAGGTGAAAGGACAGGATCTAAATGAAATAGAATCCTTTGGTCTCCAACTTGAAGAGCTTTTAAAGCAGGTAGAAGGAGTTAAAACCTCTGCGGTGTTTGCGGATCGCATTGTTGGCAAACCCTACCTGCTGCTGGATATTAACAGGGATCAATTGGTCCGTTACGGAATCACTATACAAGAGGTACAAGGGGTCCTCTCGGTGGCTATCGGGGGTGTACCGCTGACCCAGACCGTGGAGGGGCGCGAACGGTATTCAATCCGTGTTCGCTATCCGAGGGAATTGCGGGACAGCCCTGAAGACCTGAGCGCTATCTACGTGCCTGTGGCAGGTGGGGAGCCTGTACCCCTACAGGAGCTGGTCAGCATGCGATATGAGCGGGGTCCGCAGGTAATAAAAAGTGAAGATACCTTCCTTATAGGATACGTATTATTTGATAAGGCTCAAGGGTATGCTGAAGGAGAGGTGGTGGATAACGCACAGGCCTATCTCAATTCCAGGATAGAAAGCGGGGAGCTTGAAGTGCCAAAAGGGATTAGCTTTTCCTTTACAGGCACCTATGAGAATCAGATTCGGGCGGAGAAGACCTTATCTTTTGTTGTGCCCCTGGCCTTGATGATCATCTTTTTGATTTTATACTTCCAATTCAGGAGTGTAAGTACGTCCTTAATGGTCTTTACAGGTATTGCTGTGGCCTTTGCCGGAGGTTTCCTGATGATCTGGCTATACGGACAGGACTGGTTTTTGAATTTCCATCTTTTCGGGGAGAACCTGCGTGATCTGTTCCAGATGCATACCATAAATTTGAGTGTGGCCGTTTGGGTAGGGTTTATCGCGCTATTTGGAATTGCCACAGATGACGGCGTGGTAATGGCAACCTATCTCACTCAGACATTTGAGCGCAATCAGCCTGCGAACAAGGCAGCTATTCGGGATGCGGTGGTGGAAGCCGGAGAAAAGCGGATCCGACCTTGTTTAATGACCACGGCGACGACCCTGCTGGCATTGCTTCCTATCCTTACCTCAACAGGACGTGGAAGCGATATCATGATACCGATGGCGATCCCGAGCTTCGGGGGAATGCTGATTGCACTGATCACCCTCTTTGTGGTGCCTGTGCTCTTCGGTTGGAAAAAAGAAGTGCAACTTAAAAAAGCTGGATCATGAAGTTAGTTAAGCTAAGCTGGATTTTGTTACTCTTGGGCGTTACGGGAAATGCCCAGCAATTGCAGGAATACATTGCGGAGGCCCTTGCTAACAATCCGAATATCCAGGCCTTTGAACTGCGTTATAATATAGCCGAGGAAAAAGTGAACGAAGTGGTTTGGCTGCCCAACACCGAAATCAGTGCAGGGTACTTTGCGAGTGAACCGGAAACCCGTACAGGTGCCCAGCGTGCACGTTTTTCTGCCCGTCAGATGCTGCCCTGGTTTGGAACGATATCCTCAAGGAAGGAGTATGCAACTGCCATGGCAGAAACGGACTATATAGATTACCTCATTGCCAGGCGTAAACTGGCCCTGGAGGTGGCGCAATCTTTTTACCGGCTTTCTGCCCATCAATATCTGCAGGAGGTAGTGGATCAAAACATCCGGTTATTGAAGACCTACGAAGAGTTGGCCCTGACCTCCGTAGAAGTGGGTCAGGCCAGTGCCGTGGATGTCCTGCGCTTGCAGATCCGCCAGAACGAACTGCAACAACAGCAGGAAATATTGAAGGAAAACTTCCTTGCAGAGCAATCGGCCTTTAACGGTCTACTCAACCGAGACCAGGGAATTGCGATAGCATTGCTCCCTGAAATGAATGTCCCAGAACAGGACCCGGTCCTTGAGGAGGGTTTGGAGCTGAATCCGGAATTGCTGCGATTTGATAAGATGTATACCGCGACAGTTCAATCTGAGCTTCTCAACCAGAAGGAAAATGCACCCATGCTGGGCTTCGGGTTGGATTACATCCCGGTACAGGAGCGTCCTGACCTAGTGTTTAGTGATAATGGAAAGGACATCGTGATGCCTATGGTGTCCCTTTCGATCCCGGTTTTTAACAAACGGTACGCCTCCAGGACGAAGCAAAATGAACTTCGGAAACAGGAAATCGCCTTTCAAAAGCAGGAACGACAGAATATTTTGGAAACCGCCCTGGCAAAAGCGGTATCGCTTCGGAATGAGGCCCGGATTTCATACAGGACGCAAATCCAAAACCTGGGCAAGGCCAAGGATGCGGAAGACATCCTGCTTAAGAATTATGAGACAGGAACCATCGATTTTAAGGATGTCATAGACATTCAGGAACTACAGTTAAAATTTCAGATAAAGCAAATTCAAGCTGCGCAGAGGTACTTTACACAATCTGCTATCATCAATTATTTAATTAAAATGTAATTTTTAAACTATGAACATGAAATTCAAAACTATCGTCGCACTGGTCTTTACATTTGGACTGCTAATTACCGTAAGTTGCAAGGGAAAAACCGAACAAAAAGAAGAAGCTGCAACAGAACAAACAGAAACTGTTGAGGAACTGGGTAAGGAATATACATCAGCCTATGTATGTCCCATGCACTGTGAAGGCAGTGGAAGTGAAGAGGAAGGGACCTGCCCGAAATGCGGCATGGCCTATGTGGCCAATGAAGACCATGTAAAAGATGGTCATACCCATGAGTAAAATGTGAAAATGAAACACACCTACCACATACACGGAATGACCTGCAACGGCTGTCGCAGTCACGTTGAAACCACACTTGCAAAGGTTGAGGGCGTTGAGGAAGTTACGGTGGATCTGGCCAGTGCGGAAGCAGTTGTTGAATCCCAGGCACATATCCCAATACAAACCTTCCAGGAGGCCTTGCAAAAAGATGGGGGCCGCTACAGCATTCATATGCCCGGTGAACTCCCGCACACTCAAAAAGACAAGGCTCCCTTGCCAAAAGGACAGGGAACCGGGGTTTTTTATTGCCCTATGCAATGCGAAGGCGACAAAACCTATGACCAGGCCGGCGACTGTCCGGTATGTGGTATGGACCTGGTGGAGGAACAACGTATGTCAACGGCTTCATCCTCTCAGTGGACCTGTCCCATGCATCCCGAGGTAGTTCATGACAGCCCCGGGGATTGCCCGATTTGTGGGATGGAACTGGTCCCTGTGGAAGCCGAACCTTCTGCTGAGGAGAAGACGTTTGGAAAACTCCTGAAAAAGTTTTGGGTGGCCCTGGGCTTCACCCTCCCAATTTTCCTCATTGCCATGAGCGAGATGCTGCCACAAAATCCCTTATTTGAGGTAATGGACGGCTACGCCTGGAATTGGGTACAGTTTGGGCTTTCACTTCCTGTGGTCTTCTGGGCTGCCTGGATGTTTTTTGAGCGGGCCTACCGCAGCCTCAGGTACTGGAACCTGAACATGTTCACCCTGATTGGCATTGGAGCAGGAATTGCCTGGCTTTTTAGTGTAGTGGGATTGGTCATCCCCGATGTCTTTCCCCAGCAATTTAAGACCGAAGCGGGGACCGTTCACGTCTACTTTGAAGCCGCCACAGTGATCCTGACACTGGTTCTGTTGGGTCAGCTATTAGAAGCCCGAGCACACAGCAGGACCAATTCCGCCATAAAAGAACTTTTAAGGCTGGCCCCAAATACGGCGGTGAGAATAAAAAATGGGGAAGAAATGGTAGTGGGCATCGAAGAAATTGAGATCGGGGATATCCTTATAGTGAAACCCGGGGATAAGATCCCGGTGGATGGGGTACTTACTGTGGGTGGCAGTACCGTAGATGAGTCCATGATAACGGGTGAGCCTATCCCTGTTGACAAAGGCAAGGGCGATTGGGTTAATAGCGGGACAATAAATGGCAATCAGTCGTTCCTGATGCGCGCCGAGAAGGTGGGTAGCGATACCCTCCTTTCCCAGATCATCAATATGGTAAATGAGGCTAGCCGCAGCCGGGCGCCCATTCAAAGGCTTGCAGATAAAGTATCGGCATACTTTGTTCCTTTGGTGGTACTTATTGCCCTGCTGACGTTTCTCGTCTGGGCGGTTTGGGGACCGGAACCCGCCTATGTGTACGCCCTGGTCAATGCAATTGCAGTATTGATTATCGCATGTCCCTGTGCCCTGGGCCTGGCCACCCCGATGTCTATTATGGTAGGGGTAGGAAAAGGCGCGCAGCACGGAGTGCTAATTAAAAATGCCGAAGCCCTGGAAAAGATGTACAAGGTAGACACCCTTGTTGTTGACAAGACGGGAACGCTGACCGAAGGACGACCCGTCGTTGAGAAGGTAGCCTCCTTCAAAGATCAAGTAAACCACGAGGAAGTTCTCCGCTATATCCTTTCTCTTAACAGCAATAGTGAACATCCACTGGCCGAAGCAACTATGGTATATGGCAGGGAAAATAAAGTAAAATTCCAGAAAGCACATCATTTCCTGGCCGTAACCGGTAAAGGTGTTGAAGGAAGTGTTGACGGCAAACAACTGGCCCTGGGTAATAGCAAGATGATGGATCATGCTGCGGCTGAGCTTACCGAAGCCATGAAGAACGAGGTAACGGCATTTCAACAAGAGGGCAAAACCGTGTCCCTTCTCGCTGTAGATGGGAAAGTAGTTGGCTATGTGGTCATTGGCGATACCATCAAGTCAAGCAGCGCAAATGCGATATCGGAACTAAATAAGAAAGGGATACAGGTAGTTATGCTCACTGGAGATAACGCGGATACGGCTCAGGCAGTGGCCGATGCACTTGGGTTGACCAACTTTAAGGCAGGATTACTCCCTGTGGAAAAGCTCGCTGAGGTAGAAAAATTACAGGCTGCAGGAAAGGTGGTGGCTATGGCGGGAGATGGTATTAACGACGCCCCGGCGTTGGCTAAAGCCCATGTAGGTATTGCTATGGGCACCGGGACAGACGTGGCCATTGAAAGTG
The DNA here is from genome assembly GCF_982873095.1 of Lentiprolixibacter sp. Lineage (NCBI taxonomy): Bacteria > Pseudomonadati > Bacteroidota > Flavobacteriia > Flavobacteriales > Flavobacteriaceae > Lentiprolixibacter > Lentiprolixibacter sp. The sequence goes on from NZ_CEYNTP010000050.1 coordinate 7,925, forward strand.
CCGGGATTACCCTTGTAAAGGGGGACCTTCAGGGGATTGTAAAGGCCCGGAACCTGAGTGAGCGGGTGATGAAAAATATCAAACAAAACCTGTTTTTCGCCCTGGTGTACAACACGCTTGGGGTACCGGTTGCTGCCGGGGTGCTTTATCCTGTGTTCGGGATCTTGCTCTCACCTATGATTGCCGCGCTGGCCATGAGTTTCAGTTCCGTATCGGTCATCACCAACGCACTCAGGTTGCGGAGGATAAAAATTTAAACAATATGCCAAAAAGGAAAACCGCGCAAAAAATCAGAAAGATACACAGGTATCTTGGACTGTTCCTCGGGATCCAGTTCCTGCTGTGGACGGCTAGCGGATTGTATTTCAGCTGGACCAACATTGATGAAATCCATGGGGACCATTTTAAGAACATGGAGGTACAGCCCAGGGCATTTTCGGGCCTGATGGCTCCAACGGAGCTGGAGGTCGCTAGGGGCATACAATCCATAGAGATCCGGGACATCAAGGGAGAGCCCTATTATTGGGTAAATGAGCAGCAGTTATTCCATGCACGGACGGGCATGCCCAAGACATCTATCGGTGAAGAAGAAGCCTTATACGTGGCTGATATTCACATGAAGGAGACACTGGAAGTAGCGGATGTTGCCCTTATCCAACGTGTTGGCAAACACCATGAGTACCGAGAAAAACTGCTACCCGCCTATGTGATTTCTTACCAGGGGAATGAAAACCTTAAGGCCTATGTTTCAGCCATGGATGGCAAATTCCAGACGGTACGTCACCGCAATTGGCGCGTATTTGATTTTCTCTGGATGACCCATACCATGGATTATGAGGGACGGGATAACTTCAATACCACCGTTTTGAGGACATTTTCCCTGCTGGGATTGATTACCGTACTCAGTGGATTTGTTTTGTGGTATATCAGCTCCCCCTCAATAAAAAAACTTAAAAAGCGAATAAAAGCAACGTCATGAAGAATAATATCCTGTATATCGTAATTGCCGCCCTGGCAGGACTGCTGCTTGGATACCTGTTTTTTGGGAACTCAGATGCAAATGGAAGTGCCGCTGATGGGCACGACCATGCTACTGAGGCGGAGGGTCAAATGTGGACCTGTTCCATGCATCCCCAGATCATGCTCGGAGAACCCGGAGATTGCCCGATCTGTGGTATGGATTTGATCCCTGCGACCTCCGGAGAGGACGGCCTGAGGCCGGAACAGTTTACCATGACTGAGAATGCCCTGGCCCTGGCCAATGTCCAAACAACCTTTGTTGGCAGTGCACAAGCGGAAAAGAACACCCTGTCCCTTTCTGGAAAGATTACGGCAAATAAGGAAGCAGTAGCTGTACAGGCCAGTTACTTCGATGGCCGGATAGAAGAGTTATTTGTCAATTATGAAGGGCAGGAGGTGCGAAAGGGGCAGCGCTTAGCAACCCTCTATTCCCCGGAACTGGTAGCGGCCCAACAGGAATTGCTTACAGCATCTGCACTTAAAGGATCACAACCAGAATTGTATCGCGCTGTACGTAAAAAGTTGCTGCTCTGGAAGCTCAGTGATGAACAAATCGGTACCATAGAAAGTTCGGGGGAGGTTATGGAGGACTTCTCCGTTTATGCAACCGTGTCCGGCACGGTTTCCGAAGTTTTGAGCGCAGAAGGAGATTACATCAAAAAGGGGCAGCCCATTGCCAAAGTGAGTAATTTAAACACGGTTTGGGCCGAATTTGATGCCTATGAAAGCCAGTTGTCGCAAATCAAAGAAGGCCAGAATATCAGTATCACTACAAATGCCTATCCCAACGAGCTTTTTGAGGGAAAGGTTTCCTTTATTTCCCCGGTACTCGATAATGCTACACGAACAGTTACCGTTCGGGCTTCGCTAAACAATCAGAAGGGCCGGTTTAAACCGGGCATGTTTGTCGCGGGTCAAATTGAGAAAGGAAGGTCTTCTGGGGAAGAGCAACAGTTGTTTGTCCCAGCAAGTGCGGTTATGTGGACAGGCGAACGGTCGCTTGTCTATGTAAAGGTGGTAAGTGACCCCCCCGTTTTTGAAATGCGGGAAGTAGATCTGGGTGATCGCATTGGGGATAATTATCAGATTTTGTCCGGACTCAGGGCAGGGGAGGAGATCGTTACGAATGGGACCTTTACCCTTGATGCCGCTGCCCAGTTGCAGGGGAAAATGAGCATGATGCGCCCACAGGGTGCAGCCACGGGCACAAGTGATGAATCAGGTACGGAAATACGGATGGATTTGCCAGATGCTTTTCAAAGGGACTTTGTTAAACTGATGCCGGATTATCTGCAAATGAAAGATGCTTTTGTGGCCAGCCAGGCGCCTGAGGTGGCAAAAAGTGCACTAGTGGTCCTGGACCAAATGAAGGCCATCGACCGCTCGGGATTGGGTACTACGGAAAGGCAATACCTGGATACCTCCCTCCAATTTCTGGAAAAAATCGCTAGCAATCCCGTGCTTGAGATACAGCGTGATCATTTCGTTCACCTGAACGAACACCTGGTAGCGCTCACCGCTAACCTGGACTCCCTGGGGAAAACCCATTATGTGCAGCGATGCCCGATGGCGAACAACAATAAAGGGGCGATCTGGATAAGCACGGAAGAGGAAATCAGGAATCCCTATTATGGAGATGTTATGCTTACCTGCGGAACGGTAGAGCAGGTTTTGGAGTAACTAATTTCGCCTTGAAATACAACAAAATAACTTCACTGAACTGATAAATATCAGTGTTCTTTTCGTTGGGGCATCGGAACTTTGTAACCAATGTTACTACAGAGAAAACGGATACCCTGTAACTTTATACAAAGACTTTAAACAGAGTATTATGCACGTTGAACAAATTTATACCGGATGCCTTGCGCACGCGGCGTACTACCTGGAGAGCAATGGAGAGGCGGCTATTTTTGACCCCTTGAGGGAAGTAGGGCCTTATATTGCCAAAGCAATGAAAGATAACGCTAAGATCAAGTATGTTTTTGAAACCCATTTCCATGCGGATTTCGTGAGCGGGCACCTGGACCTTAAAAAGAAAACAGGGGCACAGATCGTTTTTGGTCCTACCGCTAAACCTGGATATGAAGCCATTGTTGCCGAAGACGGACAAATTTTTGAAGTTGGGGACTACAAGGTCAAGGTAATTCATACCCCGGGCCATACCATGGAAAGTACTACCTACCTCCTGATCGACGATAAAGGGGAGGAACACGGGATCATAACCGGTGATACCCTATTTATAGGTGATGTGGGTCGTCCAGATCTCGCACAACATGTGGTTTCGGAACTTACTGAAGAAAAACTTGCCGGGCATTTGTACGATTCCCTGAGGAATAAGATCATGCCATTGAGTGACCACCTGATCGTATATCCCAACCATGGGGCAGGATCTGCCTGTGGAAAGATGATGAGCAAGGAGACCACGGATACACTAGGGCACCAGAAAAAAGTAAATTACGCCCTTAGGGCCGATATGACAAAAGAGGAGTTTATTAAAGAACTACTTACTGGCCTTACCCGTCCGCCTGGATATTTCCCTCAGAATGTATTGATGAATATCAAGGGGTATGAAAGCCTGGATACGGTGATACAACGTGGGGAGAAACCCCTGTCACCTGAAGCTTTCGAGACGGCAGCCAATGAAACGGATGCCCTTATGCTCGATACCCGTAAGGCTGAAGACTTCGCCAAGGGTTTCATCCCGAACAGTATCAACATTGGCCTGGAGGGAAATTTTGCACAATGGGTAGGGGAGATGATCCCGGATATAAAACAGCAGATATTACTGATTACTTATCCCGGCCAGGAAGAAGAATCCATTACCAGGCTCTCCAGGGTGGGATATGACCACACCATAGGATTCCTGAATGGCGGTTTTGAGAAATGGAAGGATTCAGGTCGGGATGTAGAAACCGTAGGCAGAATTGATTTTAAGGAATTCGAAGAGGCCTACAGCACAGAAAAACCCATTGTCATCGATGTCAGGAAGAAAAGTGAGTTTGATTCCGAACATGTTTTGGATGCCATTAATGTTCCGTTGAATGATATCAATGCCCACCTTTCGGCATTCCCGAAAGATAAACCCTTTGTGATGTATTGCGCAGGTGGTTACCGCAGTATGGTGGCCGCTTCCATCCTCAAACAAAGGGGATGGGACAACTTTGTGGATGTGATCGAAGGATTTGATGAAATTAAAAAAACAAGCGTGGCCAAATCGGACTACAGATGTCCTACCACCATGCTCTGATGAGAAGAATTTGTTTTGGTTGGTTGTTAGGGGAACGGCCATGTTCTGCTGGGTCGTTTCCCTTCTTTTAAACTAAATTATTGCGTTAAAAAAAAGAAGCTATGTCATTTCTAAGTGCTATATTTAAGTCGAGGTCTGTTGATTCTGACAAGATTGTAATTTTAGACACCAGGGCCTACAAAGATGCCGTTTTGGGCAAGAATGTACAGCTGGTGGATGTGCGGACACAACGGGAATTCCGGTCCGGACATATAGGTAAAGCTGAGAATATCGATTTTTTTAAAGGAGGCGAATTTTTACAGGCCTTCGAGAAGTTTGATAAGCAGAAACCACTTTACCTGTACTGCCGTTCAGGAAACAGAAGTTTGAAAGCAGCCCGCAAATTGGTGGCCATGGGGTTTGAGAAGGTGTATGATTTGAAGGGGGGTATCCTGGCCTGGGAATAAACTGGAAATATTATAAAACCAATCAATATTATGAGAGCTTTACTTTTCTTAGCTATCCTGACTTTTGTTTTTAGTTGTAAAGATCAACCCAAAAAGGCAGAAGAAGCGCAAGATGTCCCCATGAGTTCCGAGGAACTTGCCGCGCAGGGTGAACAATTGATGTCTACCTATTGCTATCAGTGCCACAATCCCGAAACCTCCGAGGAGAGTATGCTGGCACCCCCTATGATCGGTGTCAAAACCCATTACATGACGGAGGGTATTTCTAAGGAAGACTTTGTTGCCGATATGCTGGCATGGATGAAAGGCCCAAAAGCCGAAAACAGCAAAATGCCCCATGCTCTGGAGAAATTTGGTCTGATGAACCACCAGGTTTATCCGGACAGCGTTATCATTGGAATTGCCGAGTACATGTATGACAATGAAGTGGCGCAACCCGAATGGTACGCTAAACACCATGAGGAAATGCATGGATCCGAAGAGGAAGGAACTGGCCAGGAAGGCCAGAAAAAGGGGGATCAGTAAGCGATAGCCAACAAACCGCCTTATCAACCGCCAGGGAATATGCCATGGCTACCCAGGCCCAACTCGGAAAAAATTTAATGGCAGCATTACAAAGGGGAGGCACTCAAGAGGCTATCCCCTTTTGTAATATTAAAGCTATTCCACTGACAGACAGCATGGCCGTGGCCACCGGTGCCTGGATTCAAAGAGTAACCAATAAGGCCAGAAACCCTAACAACAAAGCAAACAACTACGAGGCCTCCCTGATTGAGGAATACCAGGAGAAAATTAATCAGGGATACAGCCTAAAACCTGATGCCCTCAGCAGTCCGGAGGGTGAGATCTTTTATTTTCCTATAATCACCAATACCATGTGCCTGCAATGTCATGGCACAGCAGGTAAAGAGGTTAAGGAGCCTACCCTAAAAAATTTGAAAAAGTATTATCCGGCAGATGAAGCACTG
>NZ_CEYNTP010000051.1:0-13593 GCF_982873095.1 Lentiprolixibacter sp.
CATCACGTTTATGCCGCTGATCATTGTTATTTTTGGAATCCTATTGCTGTTCCTGCTTATTGCGCGCTTTAAACTCAATGCCTTTATCGCATTTACCCTTGTTTCCCTTGGAGTTGGCATTGCCGAGGGCATGCCGCTGCTACAAGTGGTTGGTGCCATCCAAAAAGGGATAGGCGACACGCTGGGATTCCTGGTCATGATCCTTGGATTTGGTGCCATGCTGGGCAAGTTGGTAGCCGATAGTGGAGCTGCACAGCGGATCACTTCCCAACTGATTGCCAAATTTGGAAAAAGAAACATTCAATGGGCGGTGGTCCTCACTGGCTTTATTGTTGGGATCCCGATGTTCTACTCAGTTGGTTTTGTGATCTTGGTCCCACTGGTTTTCACTGTTGCCGCGTCTACTGGTTTACCCCTGCTTTATGTAGGCCTGCCAATGCTCGCTTCGCTTTCGGTAACACACGGCTATTTACCTCCTCATCCAGCACCAACAGCGATTACCGGAATGTTCAACGCAGATCTTGGGAAAACGCTGCTGTATGGTATCATAGTAGCCATTCCTGCGATTATCGTTGCCGGGCCCTTTTTCTCCAGGACGTTAAAAAATATCCCGGCTGCACCTTTGAAGGAGTTTGTAAATCCCAGGGTATTGACCGATGAGGAAATGCCGGGAACTGCCATTAGCATATTTACGGCCTTACTGCCCGTTATCCTTATAGCCCTTGCCACAGTAGCGGAAATGCTACTACCAGAAGGCCTGTGGGTACTTAAAGTGCTGCAATTTCTGGGAAATCCAGTGATCGCCATGCTGGTATCCGTACTGGTTGCCATTTATACGCTTGGTCTCCGGCGGGGAAAAAAGATGACCGAAGTGATGGATGCTGTTGGGCAATCGATATCTGGAATAACCATGGTATTGTTGATCATTGCGGGCGCTGGTGCTTTAAAACAGGTGCTGGTGGAAAGTGGGGTCAGCGATTACATAGCCGACCTCTTAGCCGGTTCCTCCCTGTCTCCATTATTTCTGGCCTGGCTGATCGCCACAGTTATCCGGGTGTGCGTGGGATCTGCTACGGTGGCCGGGCTTACTGCCGCGGGAATTGTGGCGCCACTTGTAGATATGCCCGGGGTTAGCGCTGAACTGATGGTACTGGCTATAGGTTCAGGCAGCCTGATGTTGTCTCACGTAAATGACAGTGGTTTTTGGCTGTTCAAGGAATATTTCAGCCTTTCGGTTAAAGACACCCTGAAAAGCTGGACCATCATGGAAACCACGGTAGGCGTTATGGGCCTTATCGGGGTACTCCTCCTGAATACATTCATTTAAAACTGAACTTATGAATATTTCTCCTTCAGAAAGGATCAAATCACTGGGGTTGGTATTACCCCCAGCCCCACCACCAGCAGGTCTGTACAAGCCTGTCCTTGTAGTGGGTGAATTCCTGTATGTTTCCGGACAAGGACCCATGCAATCCGATGGCACCTATATCACGGGGCGGGTCGGAGAAGACCTCAGCCTGGGCCAGGCCAAACTGGCCGCAGAACAGGTAGGCCTCACCATGCTGTCTACCATCAAGACCCATTTTGGGGATGTTGATAAGATCAAGCGCCTGGTTAAAACACTGGGCATGGTAAACTCTACGCCAGACTTTGACCAGCAACCCCTTGTGATCAATGGATTCAGTGAACTGATGGCCGATGTCTTCGGCACCGAATTGGGTGTAGGGGTTCGAAGTGCTGTAGGTATGGTCCTTCCGGGAAGTGTGCCGGTAGAAATCGAAGCCATGTTTCAATTGCACTAACCTTCTGAGTTATGAACGAGAAACTCTGGTATCAAGTTCAAGATACCCGTCATCTGGTAACCCCTTGTTTGCTGGTCTATCCCGACAGGATTGAGAAAAACATCCTGAGAATGCTTGAAATCGTTGGTGATGTTTCCAGGCTCAGGCCACATATCAAAACCCATAAAACGGCGGAAATCATTCAAATGCAAATGGAAAAGGGCATAGAGCAATTTAAATGTGCTACCATTGCGGAAGCCGAACTTCTGGGGAATTGTGGTGCCAGGGATGTCCTCCTGGCCATGCAACCCGTAGGGCATAACCTGCATCGCCTCTTCAGTCTTATTGAAGCCTATCCCCACACCCGTTTTTCCACCCTGGCCGATAATGAAATAACGCTGAAGCTGCTCCAGACGGAAGCAAGTCAGCGTGATTTTCAGCTACCCCTGTACCTGGATCTAAATACGGGTATGAACAGGACCGGGGTTATCCCTGGTGAAAAAGCCCTGGAGTTGTATCGACTTCTGTGGGATTCCCCAAACCTTGAAGCTGAAGGCCTCCATGCCTATGACGGTCATATCCGGGATACTAATTTTGAAGATCGCAAGGCGAATTGCCAGGCGGCCTTTGAACCGGTAACCCAATTGAAAGAACATATAGAAACCGCTGGAATGGATGTGAAATATGTCGTTGCTGGCGGATCGCCCTCTTTCCCGGTCCATGCCCTCAATCCAGATGTAATCACCAGTCCGGGTACGACATTATTGTGGGACGCACGATATGAATCCCTTTTTGGGGATATGGGTTTTCTGCCCGCTGCTGTTTTATGTTCAAGGGTAATCAGTAAACCGGCGCCAAATATGGTTTGCCTTGATCTGGGGCATAAAGCCCTGGCCCCTGAAATGCCTTTTCCAAGGGTACAGCTATTGGGAATTGAGCACTGTAAACAAGTGAGCCAGAGTGAAGAACATCTTGTCCTTGAATGTTCCAATACAGGAGATGTTGAGATCGGCGATACCTTCTATGCCATTCCCATGCATATCTGCCCTACGGTGGCCAAATACCCACGATTGTTAACCGTGGAAAACGGAAAAATGACTGGTGCGTGGAAGGTCGCCGCCAGGGATCACCAACTCACTATTTAGTTCAGGCCGATGTTTGTTTTTGATGCACATCTCGATCTCGCAATGAATGCCATGGAGTGGAACCGTGATCTGAGATTACCTGTATCTTCCATCAGGGAAAGGGAATCCCATATGCGTGACAAACCAGACAGGGGTAGAAATACAGTTTCCTTTGAAGCCATGCGCAAAGGAAATATCGGCCTGTGCATGGCCACGCAGATTGCCCGCCATGTAAAAACCGGTAATCCTCTGCCGGGCTGGCATTCACCCGAACAGGCATGGGCCCAGACGCAGGGACAATTGGCCTGGTACCGTGCCATGGAAGCTCAGGGTGAATTAGTGCAGATCACAACAAGGGCGGAACTGGAAGAGCATTTGGAGTTGTGGTCAGGGCCGTCTGAATTAAAAAGACCGATTGGTTATATCCAGACACTTGAAGGGGCAGATTCTATTGTAAATTTCAACTACCTGGAACAGGCATACCAGCAAGGTTTAAGGGCTGTTGGCCCGGCCCATTACGGCCCGGGGACTTATGCCCAGGGTACAAACGCACACGGCGGGATTGGAGAAAAGGGGAAGGCCCTGTTGAAAAAAATGGAAGCCCTTATTATCATCCTGGATGTTACCCATCTCTGTGATGAAAGTTTCTGGGAGGCCCTGGATAATTTCGGCGGACCCATTTGGGCCAGTCATAATAATTGTCGTGCATTGGTACCGCATTGCAGGCAGTTTTCGGATGAACAAATCAAGGCCTTGACACAAAGAGGTGCCGTCATTGGAATTGCACTGGATGCATGGATGCTGGTTCCTGGCTGGAAGAAAGGCATAACACAGCCCAAAGAAGCAGGCGCAGATCTGGCATCAGCTGTAAACCATATCGACCATATTTGTCAGTTAGCAGGTAATGCGCGGCATGTAGGCATAGGAACGGATCTGGATGGGGGATTTGGGAAGGAACAAAGCCCTGCGGATCTGGATACCATTGCAGACCTGCAGAAATTCCTGCCCATTCTCAAAGAACGGGGCTATTCTACAGAGGAAACGGAAAATATTATGCATGGTAATTTCCTAAGCTTTCTAAGGGCCGCCTGGAAATAATAAATCCCCCCCAAAAGGGAAGGATTTATACTGTGAATACTCCTAAAATTATCGCATGCGTGGGATATACTATTGGATTATTTGCTCCTCCCTGAGGAAGGTATCCAAATGATCCGCAATATCGAAGCACCTGCTTTGGTTTTCAGTACCGCTGCAGAAGCGGGACTCCAGATGCACATCGCATTCATGCCCCGAAATATCAATTTTATCAAAATGGGAGTTAATGCTCCTGCACTTCTCGTAAAGCGTACTGATGGACGCACCTTCCGGAGGTTGAATTCCTTTCATTAAAAGGAATCCTTTGAGATAGTTAGTTGTGGCCTCCTGGGAAATTTTACATACCACGGCGGCTACCACATCTTCTTCAGGCCGGCAAAGCTCGTTATTTGCCCGCTTCAGACTCTGAACAGCTTTCTCAAAAAGTACAGCAGCATTAGCTTCCATATTACTTGATTTGATTTTACTTTCTTTCGTTACATGCTACGGAACAATTCCAGTCGCTCCCATTTGGTATCCACCTCTTCCTGGGCTTGTTTCAGTAACTCCGCACCCAGTTCAGCATTCTCCTTGACCACGCGGGTAAATCGCGTTTCATTATACATGAAGTCTTTCAACGGCCGCGAAGGTTCTTTAGAATCGAGTCGGAATTTTTTTCCTTTGGGCTTGGAAGGATCAAACCTGAACAATGGCCAGTAGCCGGTTTCAACAGCGGTCTCCTGATGCAGCGCACCTTCCTGCAAATCGTATCCGTGTTCCCCACAGTGCGAATAGGCAACTATAAGTGAAGGTCCGGGATAAGCCGCCGCTTCCTCAATGGCTTTGAGGGTTTGAATATCCTTGGCCCCCATAGCCACTTGTGCCACGTAGACATTCTCATAGGATACTGCCTGAAGGGCGAGACTTTTCTTGCTCGTTCTTTTACCCGATACAGAAAATTTGGCACTTGCGCCCAGTGGAGTAGCCTTGGAGGTTTGTCCACCTGTATTGGAATATACTTCAGTATCCAGGACCATGATGTTGATATCTTCGCCTGAGGCAAGGACGTGGTCAACTCCACCGTATCCGATATCATAGGCCCAACCATCGCCTCCAACGATCCATACCGCCTTTTTTCTGAGGTACTCGGTAAGCTGATTCAACTTCACCGCGTCCTTGTTATCTGGGAATTCATTTAGTTTCTCTTGTACCCGCTCGATATCATCCAGTTTTTGCTTACGCTCCAACTCGGTAGACTCCGGGTTGCTGATAATGGCGTTAACCAGTTCCTCGCCGATTTCTTCCCTGAGGGATTCCAGTAAACTTACAGCGATCTCCTGCTTCTTGGTCAGTGCGAGTTTCATACCGAAACCAAATTCAGCATTGTCTTCGAACAGGGAGTTCGCCCAGGCCGGTCCCCTTCCCTCCTTATTGGTTTTGTATGGAGTGGTTGGCAGGTTACCTCCGTAGATAGAAGAACAACCCGTTGCATTGGCGATCATGATAGAATCTCCATACAACTGTGTCAGCATCTTGATATACGGGGTTTCCCCACAACCGGAACAAGCGCCTGAAAATTCAAATAAAGGCTCCAGGAACTGCGATCCCTTAACATTGGTAATTTGCAGTGCTGTACGATCGTAATCCGGCAAATCAATAAAGTAGTTCCAATTGGTGTTCTCGGCTTCCTGAACATCCAGTTTACGCCGCATGTTTATGGCCTTGAAATCTTCTATTTCCTTGCTCTCGGCCGGACAAACAGCTACACACAGGTCGCAACCCGTGCAATCTTCCGGGGATACCTGCAGCACATAAGACTCGGTTTCCTTGGAGAATGGCCGACCTTTTGCCGGAACAGTTTTCAGAGTTGCAGGGGCATCCTGCAATTCTACATTCGAAACTACCTTAGCCCGAATAGCAGCGTGCGGACAGATAGCCACACATTTGTTACACTGTGTACACAGATTTTCATCGTCCCAAATGGGGATGAAGTCCGCAATACCACGTTTCTCATATTGAGTTGTTCCCGTTGGAAAGGTTCCGTCAACAGGGAAAGCACTCACCGGAAGTTCATCCCCTTTCCCGGCCAGAATTTTACCTAGGACTTCCTTGACAAACGGATCTGGCTCCCCACTCATAATAGGTTTCAGCTCCCTGTCATTGGTTACTTTCTTCGGATAATTCACTTTTTGAAGGTGTTGCAGCGATTTGTCCACAGCGTTGAAATTCATCTGCACCACATCATCCCCCTTGTGGGAATAGGTTTTCACGATGGCTCCTTTGATCCTGCTAATGGCTTCTTCCTGAGGTAAAATCCCCGAAATGGCAAAGAAACAGGTCTGCAGAACAGTGTTGGTTCGTTTTCCCAGGTCAGCTTCGTGTGCCACCTTGGTCGCATCCACCACATAGAATTCCAGATCGTTCTCAATGATCTCCTCCTGAGTGATCCGCGGGAGTTTATCCCAGACCTCATCAGCGTTATAGGGGGAGTTTAAAAGGAAGGTACCCCCTTTCTTGACGTGGTTTAAAACATCGTACTTCTCAATAAAGTTGAACTGGTGGCAGGCCACAAAGTCAGCCGTATTGATGAGATACGTTGAATATATTGGATCAGGGCCAAATCTCAAGTGGGAAACAGTCTGTGCTCCGGCTTTTTTAGAGTCATACACGAAGTAGCCCTGTACAAAATTGTCTGTGGTTTCCCCAATAATTTTGATGGAGTTTTTGTTTGCACCAACAGTACCATCAGAACCCAGACCGTAGAACATACAGTTAAAGGTAGATTTCTTGGTCTCGAAAACCGGTTTGTAATCCAGGCTCCTGTGACTTACATCATCCTGAATACCAATAGTGAAGTGATTTTTGGGTTCTTCCTTCAGCAATTCTTCATAGATACCATTAACCATGGCCGGATTGAATTCCTTTGAAGACAGGCCATATCGTCCTCCCACAATTACAGGCATTTCACGTTCGTGCTCTGCGAAGGCTGTTACCACATCCAGATAAAGAGGTTCCCCGGTACTTCCAGGTTCTTTGGTTCGGTCCATTACTGCAACCTTTTTCACAGTCGGTGGCAGGCTGTCGATGAAATGGGAAATGGAGAAAGGTCGGAACAGCCTAACAAAAACAGCCCCTACTTTTTCCCCTTTTTCCACCAGGGTATCTACAGTTTCCTTTACGGCACCTTCTCCGGATCCCATGATCACGATAACGCGTTCTGCTTCAGGGTGTCCTACATAATAGAAGAGGCTATAGCGCCTTCCGGTATGGGAATAAAAGTCATCCATTACCCCCTGCACAATACCCGGTACTTTTTCATAATAGGTGTTGGCGGCTTCCCTGGCCTGGAAAAATACGTCAGGATTTTGCGAAGTACCTCTAATTACAGGGCTGTCAGGATCAAGAGAACGTTTTTTATGAGCCATGATCTCTTCCTCAGGCATCATTGCCTTAATCACTTCATCAGGGATTTCATTGATCTTGGAAATCTCATGGGAGGTCCGGAATCCGTCAAACACATTTAAAAATGGTACCCGGGATTTAAGGGCCGCGACCTGCGCAATAAGTGCAAAATCCATAGCTTCCTGCACAGATCCCCCGAATAACATGGAAAAGCCCGTTTGGCGGGTTGCCATTACATCAGAATGGTCTCCAAAAATAGAAAGGGCATGGGTAGCCACCGTACGGGCTGCCACGTGGATCACCGAGGGAAGCAATTCCCCTGCGATTTTAAACATATTGGGGATCATCAGTAATAATCCCTGGGACGCAGTGAAAGTCGTTGTCAGGGCCCCTGCCTGCAGCGAACCGTGAACCGCTCCGGAAGCTCCACCTTCACTTTGCATCTCAACGATCCTGGGAACATTCCCCCAGATGTTTTTCATTCCTTTTGCGCTATATACATCTACATGTTCGCCCATGGGTGAAGCCGGTGTGATGGGGTAGATTGCACAAACCTCATTAGTTTTATGTGCAATTCTGGCTACCGCCTCATTTGCATCACATATTATTTTGGGATTTTTGCTTTTCATGATATTGATTTTCTTCTAAGGATTTTTAAGCTCTGTTTTTATGTCTGGCAACCAGCTTCCGGTCAAGTAGGAAAGGGTGTACAGCCAGTAATCAAATTGCCATAAAATTATGGGCATTCCCGCAAGCAGACTATGATAAATGTCAGGAAAAAGGTGGACAAAAAAGCTTGGAATATAGCCATAAAACCACCCCTTATGCCCTGTCGGCATAAGGGGTAATTCTCCACAGATTCCTAACCGGAATCCGGGAATTTATGGAAATGCATCAGTTCCTTAACCAGGTGGGGAACATACTATTCCCCGTGGAGCCAGGCTTTCTTGGCCAACAACTCTTCCTCTGTCTCAACATTTCCCTCATCTGGTACGCAGCAATCTACAGGGCAGACGGAAGCACATTGCGGTTCGTCGTGGAACCCTTTACATTCAGTACACTTATCCGGGACAATATAATAGAACTCTTCAGAGATAGCTTCGTTCGCCTCGTCGGCATCAACCTCTGCCCCAGATGGGGTGGTAGTCATTCCACTTAAAGCGGTTTCATCAGAATAGGACCACTCCTGGTCTGGTTCGTAAATTGCATTGTTAGGGCATTCGGATACGCAGGCATCACAATTGATACATTCGTCGGTAATAATAATAGCCATGACTTCAGTTTTAAGAAATACTCGAGTGCTAAATTACGCTACGCGGTCCGCCATATTAATGATAAATATCATATTTCCGTATGGAAACTCTAACAAAATTTAAGACCTTTATCGTTGGTAAAATTCCGAACTTTACAAAGTAAAATTTTAAGTCCAAAATAATGACCAAGGCTAATGTAAAAGAACCTCAAAAGGCCTTAGAAGCCGTGGTGGTTCGCTTTGTTGGAGACTCCGGGGACGGCATGCAGCTCACAGGTTCACAATTCTCGGATACCTCAGCCATGTTTGGGAATGATGTAGCTACATTTCCCAATTATCCTTCAGAAATCCGGGCACCTCAGGGAAGCTTGTACGGGGTATCCGGCTTCCAGGTACATATTGGTAGTGTTGAGATCAGCACTCCCGGTGATGAGGTAGATTTGTTGGTTGCCATGAACCCGGCAGGGCTCAAAACCAACCTCTATGCCGTAAAACCAGGATACGGCATCATCGTAGATACGGATTCTTTTACCAAAAAGAACCTGGAAAAAGCCCAATATGAAACGAATCCCCTGGAAGACGGTACGCTTGACGAATATCAGGTGATCGAGGTGAGCATGACCTCCTTAACCAAAGAAGCCCTGAAAGATGTACCAGGTCTGGACAATAAAAGTATCGTACGAAGTAAAAACATGTTTGCCCTGGGTATGGTGTACTGGATGTATCATCGTTCCCCGGAACACACTATTGATTTCTTCAAGAAAAAGTTCAAATCAAAACCCGAGCTTATAGATGCGAATACCAAGGTCCTGAATGCCGGGTACTACTTTGCGGAAACTCTGGAGTTAATCCCGAATGCCTATGTCGTGGCCCCTGCTAAAATGCCTAAGGGCAGATACAGAATCATCATGGGGAATACGGCTACTGCCTGGGGATTCCTCGCAGCGGCGGAAAAGTCTGGTTTAAACCTGTTCCTGGGATCTTACCCCATTACACCTGCTTCGGATATACTGCATGAACTTGCCAAGCACAAACACTTTGGGGTAAAGACCTTCCAGGCAGAAGATGAAATCGCAGGAATAAGTTCTGCCATCGGCGCTTCTTTTGCCGGGGACCTGGCCATCACCACTACCTCCGGGCCCGGACTGGCCCTTAAAGGTGAGGCACTGGGCCTCGCTATGATGCTCGAACTTCCCCTGGTGGTTGTAGATGTTCAACGTGGGGGCCCTTCTACCGGCCTGCCCACCAAAACAGAACAATCTGACCTGCTACAGGCACTGTATGGACGAAATGGAGAGAGCCCTGTGATCGTTATTGCGGCCAGTACACCGGCCAATTGCTTTCACTACGCCTATGAAGCATCACGGCTTACCCTGGAGCATATGACCCCTGTTATCCTGCTAACCGATGGATATATCGCAAATGGTTCAGCCCCCTGGAAGATCCAGAGTGTTGACCAGATGCCCGAGATCAAAACCCGTGTTATCAAAGAAGCAGAAAATTCCTGGCATCCCTATGACAGGGATGAGGCCAAACTGGCAAGGGATTGGGCTATCCCCGGTACTTTTGGCCTGGAACACCGGGTAGGCGGCCTGGAAAAAAACAGGGTAACCGGGGACGTTTCCTATAATCCCGAAAACCATGAGTATATGACCAAGGTAAGGGCAGAAAAAATATGCCGGGTACAGGAAAACATCCCTGAGCTGCAGACCAAGTTTGCAGATGAAGGCGAATTGCTCGTAGTAGGGTGGGGAGGCACTTATGGCACGCTTTACGCAGCGGTCAAAGAATTGAAACAGGAAGGGATACGCGGGGTTGGTCTTGCCCACTTTAATTATATCAACCCCTTACCAAAAAATACAGAAGCCGTCCTGAAAAGATTCAAGAAAATAGTGGTTTGTGAGTTGAACAACGGACAGTTTGCCTCCGTGCTAAAAATGAATTTCAACGATCTTACCTTCCACCAATACAACAAGATTCAGGGACTGCCCTTTGGTAATTCAGAATTAATTGAAAAGTTTAAAGAACTTCTGGGATAATTATGGAAACAGCTGAGAAAAAATATACGTTTAAAGACTTTGCCAGTAACCAGGAGGTTCGCTGGTGTCCGGGTTGTGATGACTATGTCATCCTCAGGGCCATGCAAAAAGCCCTGCCGGAAATCGGTGTGAAGAAAGAGGATGTGGTGTTCATTTCAGGAATTGGATGTTCGTCACGTTTTCCATATTACATGGACACCTATGGCATGCATGGCATCCACGGAAGGGCCCCTGCTATTGCTTCCGGAGTGAAATTGGCAAACCCCGATCTCAGCGTTTGGGTTATTACCGGAGATGGGGACGCCATGGCTATTGGAGGTAACCATTTTATCCACGTCTTAAGGCGTAATCTTGACCTTAACATCGTGCTGTTCAACAATGAGATCTACGGGCTCACCAAGGGACAGTTTTCGCCAACTTCCACCGTGGGACAGAAGACAAAGTCCTCACCTCATGGGAATACTCAGCCCCCGTTCCTTCCCGGAGAACTGGCCATTGGGGCGCAGGCACGTTTTTATGCACGTGTAGGGGGGAACACACCTAAGGAAATGACTGCGGTATTCATTGAAGCGGCCAAATTCAAGGGCACCTCCCTCATCGAAGTACTACAAAACTGTGTCATCTTCAATGACGGGGCCTTTGCAAAATATACAGACAAAGCCGTGCGGGCAGATAAACAGCTGTTTGTGGAACATGGGAAACCTATGATTTTTGGTAAAGAGCGCAACAAGGGATTGATCTTAAACGGACTTAAACTTGAGGTGGTTACTTTGGGTGAAAATGGAATTACCGAAAAAGACCTGCTGGTGCACGATGCCGGAATGCAGGATCCTACGCTACACCAAATGCTGGCCAGGAGTGAATATCCCCTGGTAACCGGAATCATAAGGCAGGTGCCGGATGTTACCTTTGAAGAACGGGAAGATCAACTCACCCATCAGGTGAAGGCCCATTCGAGCTTTACAAAAACAGACGACCTTTTCTTCTCGGGAGAAACCTATGATATAGATTAAGGACAGCCAAGGGCTTATACCAAACCTGCGAAGCCCAGGAATGCCAGAGACAGCAAACCAGCTACCAGCAAGTTGATGGGGACACCTTTCATCCCTTCCGGAAGGTCAGCGAGTTCCAGAAACTCCCGGATACTGGCAAAAACAATGAGTGCTAAAGCAAATCCCACAGAGCTGGAAATTGCAAAGAACACCGCCTTAATCAAAGTGCCATTTTCAAGTCCCAGTGCCAGGATGGCAACACCCAAAACAGCACAGTTGGTAGTGATCAGGGGAAGGAATACACCCAGCGCCTGATATAAGGCAGGACTAACTTTCTTCAGGATGATCTCAACCATCTGAACCAGTGCAGCGATGACCAATATGAAGGTGATCGTTCGCAAATAATCCAACCCCATAGGCACTAAAATATACTCGTGCAACAGGTAGGTAACGGTGGTGGCAATGGTCATGACGAATAACACCGCCCCCGACATCCCCACAGAGGTTGATACTTTGTTGGAAACCCCAAGAAAGGGGCAAATCCCCAGGAATTGGGAGAGTACGATGTTATTTACAAAGACAGCGCCGATAAGGATAGCAAAATACTCCATGCTACGCGTTTTTATGGACTAAACCGTTAAATACAATAGCCAGATAGGCAAGTGCGATAAACGCCCCGGGGGGCAGGATAAACAGGATCAGGGTATTGGCGTCCTCGGATACAAACCGGAACTCAAAAATGCTACCATTGCCCAGGATTTCCCGGACGGCTCCCAGGGCTGTAAGGGCAATCACAAAGCCAATCCCCATGCCTAAAGCATCTACTACAGAGGCGGTAAGACTGTTCTTAGAGGCAAAGGCCTCTGCCCTTCCCAGGATCAGGCAATTGACCACAATGAGAGGGATGAATATCCCCAACTGCTCATACAGGAATGGGATAAAGGCTTCCAGCACCATTTCAACCACAGTAACAAAGGAGGCAATGATCACTATGAATGCGGGAATCCTCACTTTGTTGGGGATCTGGGATTTGATCAGCGACACCACGATATTGGACATCAACAAAACAAACAAAGTGGCAAGGCCCATGCCCAGTCCGTTAAATGCAGAGGAAGTCACCCCAAGGGTGGGACACATTCCCAGCAGCATCACAAAGACCGGGTTTTCTTTTATGATCCCCTTCAAAAAGTTTTGTTTATGGTCTATGGTATTGGCCATTTTTTCTAATTATCCGGTTGTATTTCTGTTTCCTTATTCGCTACATAAACATCATAGGCCATCTGGGTGGCTTCAGAAAAGGCCCGCGTACTTATGGTAGCCCCCGCAAGGGCATCCACTTCTCCCCCGTCTTTCTTCACCCTCAGGTCAAAGCTGGAGGGGTTCTTACCCCGAAATTGTTGCAGAAACTTTTCCCCCTTCATTTTTGTACCCAGTCCCGGAGTTTCTTTTTGCTCCAGTACCGCTATGTTTTTTATTTTACCGTCAGGTTCAAATCCTACCATGAGCTTTACCAATCCACTGTACCCCTTCTCTGATGCCCCTGTTACTGCGGCACCAACAAAGGCACTGTCCTGGATTGCAGGATAGAATTCAAGACTGTCCCTGGCCGCTTCTATTTTAACCTTAAACCCATCATTCATAGGGTTGTTATCATATTGTGGCAGGACCACATTAAGCGCCTTCATTTTCTTAGCCAACCTGGCCTTGGCTTTTGGTTCCAGGGTCAGGTCGTTTACATATCCAAGGGAGAGGCCAGCAGCCAAGGTGATGACAAAAAGAACGACCACCATATTCACCAATGTTGATTCTTTCTTTTTCACCATCACATAATTTTAGCTTTGATCTTTGAACCAAATCGTCTGGGCTTGAAATAACTATTGATAAGCGGAACAAAAGCGTTCATGATCAAGATCGCAAAGGAGATTCCCT